>JBASTF010000306.1:0-3757 GCA_049274755.1 Rubrivivax sp.
TGCACCGGGTGCGGACGCCGCTGCCGCCTGGCCCAGCGGCGTGGGGTCGAAGCCGGCCCTGCGGATGGCCGCCAATGTGGCAGCCAGACTGTCCGGGCCTGCGGCGTCGATCGCCAGCGTGCGCTGGCTCAGCTGGAAACGCAGGCCACGCAGACCGGGAATGCCGTCGACCGCATGGCGGATCTCCGACTCCTCCACGGCACAGTCCATCGTGACGATGCGGAAACGCTGCCAGTTGCCGGGCACCTTGATGCCGGGCAGGGCCACGGCGGCCGGTGCCGTGCCGCAGGCACAGCAGCTGTCGGTGGCTGCCGCCGTCGGTGTCGGGGAGTTGCTCATGTGCAGGATCAAAATCGCAGATGCCCGTATTGCAAACCCTGAAGTGGGTATAAAGTCAAGTTCAACAGCCAGGAGCACGCAGATGCGCATCGGAGACCTCGCCGAAGCCACCGGAACGCCGGTGGAGACGATCCGCTTCTACGAGCGCGAGGGCCTCATCCCGCCACCGCGGCGGGCGGACAACAACTACCGCATGTACATGCCGGCGCACGCCGAGCGGCTGGCCTTCATCCGGCAATGCCGCAACCTGGACATGACACTCGACGAGGTGCGTGCCCTGCTCCGGCTTCGCGATGCGCCGGCCCCGGACTGCGGCGAAATCAACGCACTGCTCGACGAGCACGTCGGGCATGTCGCACAACGCATCCGCGAACTGCGGGTGCTGGAACGGGATTTGAAGGCGCTGCGGGCACGCTGCGCGTCGCCGCACGCGGTTGCCGAATGCGGCATCCTGCATGAACTCGACAGCGCGGCGGCCACGGCTGCAGGCCCACGCAAGCGCCACGTGCACGGCGCACACTGAAACCGGCACGGGCACTTGCAGCAGATGGCAAAACCGTCATCTGCTGGTGCAGCGACTGTGGGACAGCGGTTTCTAGAGTCCTCGTCCATGCCATCCCGGCATGTTCGGCCCGCAAATGGGCCGCTCAGCGATACGAGGACCCGACATGTTCAAGACCAAGACCCGCACCCTGCAAGCCGCCGCCGTCGTCGCGGCCGCCTGCGCGTCTTTCGGCAGCATCGCCGCCGACACCTTCATGAATGGCCAGTCCATCTATGGCCAGCCCGCCGCGTCTGCCACCGCCGACCGCCAGGTCGACCTTGCAGCGGCAACCGGCATCAACGTCGCCTACGGTGAAACCGTCAGCTTCCGCAACGAGGGCGGGCAGCAGTTTGCCTGGACATTCGACGGCCTGGACCAGCGCGCCGTTGTCGTCGCCAAGATCGCGCCGGCAGGGTTCACGGCCAAGGCAGTGACGGTGTACGTCGGCAAGAATCCGCTGTCCCGGAGCTGAGGCGCCGCAGCACATGCGCCGCCGGACCCAGGCGACGCATGTGCCGAGCCCCGCACAGGACCCGCTTGCGGCGTGAGCGCATGTCCACCCAGGTTGGCCGCCCTCTTTCACCACACCGGACGCCGCAATTGCCGAGACGGCAGCCAACCTCGATTTCGACTGCGGCCATGGCCAGTGTGCGGGATTGCTGACGGGGTTTGCCTCGTTCGTCGTCAAGGCCTGCACCGGCTGGCCTTCCGCGCCCAGGGCCTGGCGTTGGCTGGTCTGGCCGTGGGCCAGCCGGTGCGGGTGTTCGTGCAGGGCAAGGACAGGGTCAGGGGCGTTGCGGTGCCAGTGGCTCCGCTGCCGAAGAACCCGGCCAACCAGACCATCGTCTGGGTCAAGGCCGCGCCGGAACGTTCGAGCCACGTGTCGTGACCGTCGAGCCGCTGGACGGCGACTGCATTGCCACACAAGGCGCGACCTTGATCGACCGGGTGCGCTGACATGTTGCCCCCGCTGGGACTTTAGTCTCCTTGAGACGGCTCGGCAGAGACTGGCCGGCGGCATGGCTGCCGGAGAGGTGGAGCAGCGCATCACCGTCCCGCTGGAAGCGCCGATGAACGGCCTGCCCGGCGTGAGGTCGGTGCGCTCGGTGTCGTCGGCGGGCCTGTCCTTCGTCTGCGTCACCTCCGACTGGAGCACCGACATCTTCCGCGCGCGGCAACTGGTCTCCGGGAGGGCAGGCCCTTCGTGCCGCTCGGCATCGCCTTCATCGTCTCGCTGGTGCGGACGTTCGTCGTGCTGTACAGTCACCAGCAGTCGGTCGCCTCGTCGGTGCTGGTCATGGTCAACCTCCCGTTGACCCTGGTGGGCGCGGTGATCGGCCTGTGGCTGTCAGGCCAGCCGCTGAGCGTGGCCGCCCTGTGCGGCTGCATCACGCCGGCCGGCATCTCGGTGCGCAATGGCATCCTGAAGGTCAGCCACTACATCAACCTGATGCGCCTCGAGGGCGATAGCTTCGACCACCGGATGATCCTGCGCGGCTCGCTGGAGCGGCTGAGCCCCGTGCTGATGACGGCCCTGGTGGCGGCCTTTGCACTGGCGCCGCTGCTGCTCGAAGCCGGGCAGGCCGGCACCGAGGTGCTGCACCCGGTGGCCGTGGTCCTCTTCGCCGGCCTCATCCGCCCTCCCCTGCTCGACACCTTCCTGACACCGGCGATGTTCTGGCTCTGCGGACGCAAGAGCACCGAACAGCTGGTGGCCACCAAGGATGCCGAGACCTTGTGACCCGTTTCCCCACCCACGCCTGAAAAGAAAGGACTCCCGATGACCAAGTTCAAGACCCTGCTCGCCGCTGCTGCGCTGGCCGCAAGCGCTGCCGCGTTCGCCTCCGGCGGCCACGACGCCAAACACGGCGGCGTGGTCGCCGAGACCAAGGCCTTCGATGCCGAACTGGTGGCCAAGCCCGGCAGCGTGCAGCTGCACCTGCGCGACCACGGTGGCAAGCCGATGGCCGTGACCCAGATCAGCGCCACGCTGACGCTGCTGAGCGGCGCCGAGAAGCAGGAGGTCGAGCTGAAGCCCGCCGGTGACAGGCTCGAAGCCACCGGCAGCTTCAAGGTCGGTGCCGGCACCAAGGCGGTGGCCGTGGTCACCGTGGCCGGCAAGGCGTCGACGGTGCGTTTCACGTTGAAGTGAAGCGCTGACGCGAAGCCTGCCGCCGGGTGCATCAGCCCGGTGGGCGTTGGTGCTCCGTGTGGGCCCGCGTCTGCGCGTCGACCAGGGCGCGCAACTCGGCGATCACCGGGTGCACGGCGGCGTACTTCTGGCCGTACTGCAGGTTGAACGCGTAGTCGAAGTCTGCGGGGTTCGCGCCCTGGTTGTGCTGGATGATGGTCTCGATCTTGTCCAGCGCCTTCACGACGCGGGCCTCGGGCGTCGCCGCGTGTTCGTACTCGTCCCACAGTGCCAGCAGCGAGGCCTGCAGCGGCGCCGGCAGCGTCTGCGCCAGCGTCGCCAGGTCGCGGCGTTCGCGCTGCGACTTGTCGTCGGCGGCCGTGGCCTGCGCCGTGGCCGGCACGTCGCCGCCCAGCGCTTCGCCGAGATCGTGCACCACGCAGAGCTTCAGCACACGTTCGAAGTCCAGCGGGCCCAGCAGGTCCTGCAGGCTCATCGCCAGCAGGCACAGCCGCCAGCTGTGTTCGGCCGTGCTCTCCGGCCGCCCGGCCGAGCTGTGGCCCGAGCGCAGCACGTTTTTCAGGCGCTCGGCTTCGTGGATGAAGGCCAGTCGGCCCAGCAGGTCGCTCATCGTCGTCGCCTCAGCAAGTGGTGTGGTGCAGCGGCTGCAGCGTGGCCCGCGACGGCCCGGTGGCGCGCCAGATCAGCGGCAGCGCCAGTGCCGAGACCACGAGGCCGGTGAC
>JBASTF010000307.1:0-2849 GCA_049274755.1 Rubrivivax sp.
GTGCAGGACCGCTGCCAGCGCGAGATGCCGCCGCTGCGCCAGCAGACCGGCGGCGGCCCGCATGTCGCTGCCTGCCACTTTGCCTGATGCGATGAGAGTTGTCCGTTCTGCCGCCGACGCGGTGCCCGCGCGCGGGAACCTCGCCGAGCAGGTGTATGCCGCGCTGAAGTCGCAGATGCACGATTTCCGCCTGGTGCCCGGCGACCGTTTTTCCGAAGCCGAGATCGGCGCCCGCCTGGGCGTCAGCCGCACGCCGGTGCGCGAGGCGCTGTTCCGGCTGCGCAACGAAGGCCTGCTCGACGTCGAGAGCAAGAGCGGCTGGTTCGTGCGCCCCATCGACTTCGCCAAGCTCGAGCAGCTGTACGACCTGCGTGTGATCCTGGAGTCGGCCTCGGTGGCCAAGCTCTGCAGCCTGCCCGACACGCCGCCCGCACTGGAAGAACTGAAGGCCATCTGGCTGGTGCCGGTGGCCGAGCGCCTGAGCGACGGGCGCGAGGTCGGTGCGCTGGACGAGCAGTTCCACGCCACGCTGGTGCGCGCGGCCGGCAACGACGAGATCGCCCGTGTGCACTGGGACGTGACCGAGCGCATCCGCATCATCCGGCGCCTGGACTTCACACGCGGCGACCGCATGGAAGCCACCTACGTCGAGCACGGCAAGATCCTGCGCGCGGTGATGCAGCGCAAGGCCGATGCGGCGACGCTGCTGCTGCGCACGCACATCGAACAGAGCAAGGCCGAGGTGCGCAAGATCACGCTCGCCACCTTGCACGAGGCACGCGCGCAGAGCGGCTGACGGCAGCGGGCGCCAGGCATGGGCCCGGCACGGGTTTTGCTGGATACCAACTGGTATACCAGTGCGTGCACCAAACCAGCACGCCGCCCACCCGAGCCACGGAGCTGAAGCATGCACCACGACCAACACCGCCGCCGCGTCCTTGCCCAACTTGCCGCCCTGCCGCTGGCCGGTGCCGCGCCCTGGGCCCTGGCGCAAAAGCCGCTGACGGCAGGCTTCATCTACGTCGGCCCCAAGGACGACTTCGGCTACAACCAGGCCCATGCCGAGGCCGCGGCCGAGGTGAAGAAGATCGCCGGCGTCAAGGTGGTCGAAGAAGAGAACGTGCCCGAGACCCAGGCGGTGCAGAAAACGATGCAGGGCATGATCTCGCAGGACGGCGCGGCCCTGCTGTTCCCCACCAGCTTCGGCTACTTCGACCCGCACATGCTGGCCATCGCGGGCAAGAACAAGGACGTGCGCTTCAGCCACTGCGGCGGCATGTGGACCAAGGGCAAACATCCGGACAACACCGGCAGCTTCTTCGGCTACATCGACGAGGCGCAGTACCTCAACGGCGTCGTCGCCGGCCACATGAGCAAGAGCAAGAAGCTCGGCTTCGTGGCCGCCAAGCCGATTCCGCAGGTGCTGCGCAACATCAATGCCTTCACGATGGGCGCACGCTCAGTGGACCCGAAGATCACCTGCAGCGTGATCTTCACCGGCGACTGGAGCATGGCGGTGAAGGAAGCCGAGGCCACGAACGGCCTGGCCGACCAGGGCGCCGATGTGTTCACGATGCATGTGGATGGCCCCAAGGTGGTGGTCGAGACGGCGGCCAAACGCGGCAAGATGGTCTGCGGCTACCACGCCAGCCAGGCCAAGCTGGCGCCCCAGGCCTACCTGACCGGCGCCGAGTGGAACTGGATCACGGCCTACAAGCTGATCATCGACGCCGCACGCACCGGCAAGCCGCATCCGAACTTCGTGCGCGGCGGGCTGAAGGACGGCTTCGTGAAGACCAGCGCCTACGGCCCCATGGTGCCGGATGCGGCAAAGAAGGCCGCCGACGCGGTGAAGGCCAAGATGATGGCCGGCACTTTCGACATCTTCGGCGGCGAACTGAAGGACAACACCGGCAAGGTCGTCATCGCCAAGGGCACGGTGCTGAAGCAGACCGACCCGGTGCTGGAAGGCATGAACTACCTCGTCGAAGGCGTGGTCGGCAAGATCTGACGCCAGCATGAACCCGCGCAGCGATCAAGCGCGCGCCGCGGAACCGGCTTTGCCGGGCCGCAGGCGCGGCCCCCTTGAGGGGGAGGCGGCTGCAGGTCGCCTCGGGGGTGGGTCATGAACCGCAAGCCCTGGCATGACCTGGCCGAAGCCTTTGCATTGCCGCTGCTGGCCATGGCCGGCGCGCTGCTGCTGTTCGGCGTCTTCACCTGGTTCGGCGGCGCCGACCCGCTGGAAGTCTGGCGGCTGCTGTTCGTCGGCGCCTTCGGCGATGCGTTCTCGTGGCAGAACACGCTGCAGCGCGCCGCGCCGCTGATGCTGACGGCGCTGACGGTGGCGCTGCCGGCGCGGGCCGGCCTGGTCATCATCGGTGGTGAAGGGGCGCTGGTGCTGGGCGGCCTGGCCTGCGCCGGCTTGCCCTACCTGTTTGCGCCGCCCGAGGGTTTGTTCGGTTCGGTGCTGCTGCTGCTGGCCGCCGCGCTCGCCGGTGCGTTGTGGATCGCGCTGGCGGGTGCACTGCGCCAGTTCCGCGGCGTCAACGAAACCATCTCCAGCCTGTTGCTGGGCTATGTCGCGATCGCGCTGTTCAAACACTGGGTCGAAGGCGCGATGCGCGACCCGGCCAGCCTGAACAAGCCGTCGACGCTGCCGCTGGCCGAAGGCCTGCGCATCGGCGGCATGTTCGGCTACGACGTGCACTGGGGCCTGCTCTGGGGCGTGCTGCTGTGCGTCGCCGCGGCGCTGTGGCTGTCGTCGTCGACCCATGGTTTTGCCACCCGCGTCGTCGGCGGCAATGCCCGCGCTGCGCGGCTGGTCGGCCTGCCGACAAACCGTTTGATCA
>JBASTF010000308.1:0-7148 GCA_049274755.1 Rubrivivax sp.
GCTCGGGCCAGGCCATCGCCACCGGCGCTGGCAGGCGTTCGCTCTGGAACACGATCGCCGGGTGGCCGGCGGCATGGGCCGCATCGGCATGGCGGAACACCTGCTGCGCGAAGTTCAGCTGCGCGCCTGGGAACCAGCGGGCACCGGGCATCGCCGCGTCGACGAGCTCGGTGTCGTAGGCCGTCGGCGACTGGATGTCGAAGTACTGCCAGATGCTGCGCCAGAAGGCGCGCAGCTCGCTGCTGCTCCAGCGCCAGAGTGCCTCGTAGTCGGCGAACTGCAGCCCCTGTTCACGCTGCAGCCACTGGCGGTACAGCGCCATCCGCGGTGTCGGTGCCGGCATGGTTTGTCTCGTCGTGTTGTCGCTTTGCGCCGATCCTAGGACACCGAGGCCGTGCGCCACCAGTCGCTGGCAAACGGGTGCCGGCGGTGGCCTTGCACATGGGCGTGCATCAAGTCGTTGGCATAGGGGTGGCCATGGGCGATGTAGGGCACGTAGGCCAGCATCAGCCTTGTCGCGCGCTGCATCAGCGCCAGCCGCTCGGGGCCGTCGGGCAGCACCCGCTGGGCTTCGTAGAGGCGGTCGAAGGCCGGCAGGCGGAACCGGGCGTCGTTGCTCTGATCGGCATTGGGGCCGTAGGCCAGGCCGAGGTAGAAGTCGCCGTCGGGATTGCCGGCGCCCCAGCTGAAGCCCCACATCATCAGCTTGCCGGCCAGCGAACGTTTGATCAGCTCGGCAAACGGCGCCACCTCGAACTGCATGCGCAGCCCGATGGCGCGCATGCGCTTGGCCCACAGCTCGCTCTGTTTGCGCGAACGCTGGTTCGGCGTGAAGGCCAGGCGCAGCAGCAGCGGGCTGCCGTCGGGGCGTTCACGCCAGCCGTCGCCGTTGCGGTCGACATAACCGAACAGGTCGAGCAGGGCACCGGCACGCACGGCGCTGGCTTCGCTCATTTCGCTGCGCAGGCCGGGCTCGAAGCCGTAGCAATGGGGCGCGATCATCGCCTGCGCCGGCTCGGACTGGCCTTGCAGCACGAGCCGGATCTCCTCGGCGCTGTCGAAGCCCAGCACGATGGCGCGGCGCAGCGCCACCTGCGGCGCGGCGTTGCCGCCGACGACGGGGTCTTCGCAGTTGAAGAAGGTGTGGGTCGTCGTCGCCTGCAGCGTGCGGTGCAGCTGGATGCCGCGTTTCTTCAGGTAGGGCGCCAGCGTGCCGCCGGGCAGGGCCACCGAGGCCAGGTCGGGCGGCAGCGGCGACAGCACGTCGTGTTCGCCGTTCAGAAAGGCCAGCCAGCGCGGCTGCGACTCCTCGACGATGTCGACTTCCACGCGGTCCAGCAGCGGCAGCCGCCGGCCGCGCAGCGAAGCCGCCACGGCCTGGGCGTCGGCGTCGTCGGCCGGCGCGTCGCTGCTGTAGCGCTGCTCGCGGAAACGCGGGTTGCGCACGATGACGATGCGCGAGGCACGGCGCCACTGCTGCAGCATGAAGGGCCCGGTGCCCACCGGGTGCGCGGCGATGTCGCTGCCATGGGCCAGCACGACTTCGCGCGCCACGGCGCCGGTGAACTGCGGTGTCGCCCACAGGTACAGGAAACGCGGCGCCGGCTCGGCCAGCCGCAGCTCGAAGCGGTAACGGTCCAGCACACGCAGGCCCTCGACCTCGGTGTCGTAGGGAAAGGGCGTGCGTGCCTTCAGCGCCCGGCGCCGCAGTTCCGAGAGGCCGAGGATCTTCGTGTTCTCGAACTGGTACAGGTGTTCGGTGCGCAGCGCCGGGTCGTAGTAGCGCTTGACGCTGTAGACGTAGTCGGCAGCCACCAGTTCGCGCGGCCGGCCGCCGAAGGCCGGATGGTCGGCGAACAGGATGCCGGGGCGGACCGTGAAGACGAAGCGGCGGAAGTTGTCGCCGACCTCGGGCATCGCCGCCGCCGTCTGCGGCACCAGCCTGGCCGGGCGCGCCAGGTGGTCGTAGGTCAGCGGCGACTCGAAGATGTGCGAGACGATGCGCAGCGAGACTTGGTCTGACGCGATCAGCGGGTCGAAGCCGGTCTCGGTGATGTTGAAGGCCACACGCAGCGTGCCCGGCGTGGCGGCGGCGCGCACAGGCCCAGGCAGCGCGCCGGCGGTGACCCCGGCCTGCAGCAGCGTGCGCCGGCGCATCGGCTCACTTCGTCGGCGGGCGCTTCGCGGCGTCGATGTCGACCATGTGCCACCACTCCTGCCAGAAGGTCGGGCGGCGGTAGCCCAGCAGCCAGGGCTGCACCAGGTCGTTGGTCATGCGGTGCACCCACACCTTGTACGGCATGTAGGCCACGGCGATCAGCTTGGCCTTGCGGAACAGTTCCTCGCGCTCGGGGCCGTCGGGGATCTCCTGCATGCGGTCGTAGATCGCATCGAAGTCCTTGTTCCTGAAAAACGCCAGGTTCTGGCTGCCGGCCTGCGGGCCGTACAGCCGCGCCAGCGACCCCTGGCCGTCGACACCGGCGGCCGACGAGCCCAGCGACCACACCTGGATCTTGCCGGCGCGCGCCGCCTTCAGGTTCTCGGGCCACTTCGCGGACTTGAACTCGACCTGGATCTTCAGCCTGTCCATGTCCTTGCGTGTCAGCTCGTCTTTCTGCCGGCTCAGCTGGTCGGGCTGGGTGGCCCAGCTCAGCACCAGCGGCTTGCCGTCGGGCATGTCGCGCCAGCCGTCGCCGTCCTTGTCGGTGTAGCCGTAGAGGTCGAGCAGGGCGTTGGCGCGTGCCGGGTCGAAGTCGCTGTTCTCGCTTTTCAGCGTGCCGTCGTAGCCGCTGGTGAAGGGCACGACCATGGACTGCGCCTGCAGGGCCTGGCCGCGGTACAGCACGGCGATCAGCCGCTGCAGGTCGGTGCCCAGCGCGATGGCGCGGCGCAGCGCCACCTTGTCGGCCGTGTAGCCGCCGACCACCGGGTCGTCCATGTTGAAGTACTGGAAGGCCGAGTCGGGGTTCAGCACGCGGTAGGCGTGCATGCCCTGTTTGGCCAGGTTGGGCGCGACGATGCCGTTGGGCAGGGCCTGGTTCACGTACTCGCTGGGCACGTTGATGAAGTCCAGCTGCTTGTTCAGGAAGGCCAGCCAGCGTGGCTGCGTCTCTTCGATGATGCTGATCTCGACACGGTCGACCATCGGCAGGCGCCGGCCCTTGAACTGCTTCAGGATGGCCTGGCCGTCGGCATCGTCGGCCGCCGGCTCGGCGTCGTAATAGGCCTCGCGGTAGTTCGGGTTGCGCTCCAGCACGATGAGGCTGCTGCGCCGCCACTGCGCCAGCCGGTAGGGGCCGGTGCCCACCGGGTGCGCGGGAATGGCGTCGCCGTATTTCTCGACGACCTCGCGCGCCTGGGCGCCGAACAGGTCGGGTGCGGACAGCGCCTCGATGAAACGCGGGCGCGGCTCTTCGAGCTTGAACTGCACGGTGTGGCGGTCCAGCGCCCGCATGCCTTCGATCTCGGTGTCGTAGTCGAAGGGCTTCTTGTCCTTCAGCGCCTTGTCGCGCAGCGCGGCCAGGCCGAGCATCTTGTAGTCCAGCACGCCGGCCACCACCGGGCTCTTGTTCGCCGGGTCGACGATGCGCTTGAAGCTGTAGACGATGTCGGCAGCCACGACCTCGCGCTTCTTGCCGTTGAAGGCCGGGTCGTCGGCGAAGTAGATGCCCGGCTTCATCTTCACCGTCCAGGTGCGGAAGTCGGCCGAGTGCTCGGGCATGCCCTCGGCCAGCGCCGGCTTGAACTTGGCCGGCCGCGCCAGGTGGTCGTAGGTGTAGAGGTGGTCGAACAGGTGGGCCGTGACGATGCGCGAATACAGGTCGACGATGCGCGCCGGATCGAAGCCGGTTTCCGCGGTGTTGAACGCATAGCGCAACACCTTCTGCGGCTGCCCGTTCGCGGGCGTCGACGCGGCGCTCTGCGCCTGTGCGGCCAGGCTGCCGGCAGCCAGCGCGGCGCAGAGCAGGAGTCGGGCGGTGGTGGTCATGCAGGGCCTCGTCATTGCGGATGCCGGCGCAGCAGCTCGGCGTTGTCGATGTCGACGTACTTCCAGAACTCGCGCACGAAGATGTTGCGGTTGTAGCCCTTCACCCAGGGCTGGTTCAGGTCGGTCCAGATGCGGTGCACGTGCACCTTGTAGGGCATGTAGGCGATCATCAGCTTCTTGGCCGCGTCCAGCTTCTCTTGCCGTTCGGGGCCGTCGGGCAGCACTCGCTGCTGCTCGTAAAGCAAGTTGAAGGCCGGCAGGTCGAAACGCGCGTGGTTGGCCTGGCCCTTGTTCGGGCCGTAGCCCAGCGCAAGGAAGGTGTCGGCGTCGGGCTGGCCGGCGCTCCAGCCCACGCCCCACATCATCAGCTTGCCGGTGCGGCTGGCCTTCAGCTGCTCGGGCCACTTGCCGATCTTGAACTCGATCTTCAGTCCGATCGCGTCCATGTTCTTCTGCCACAGCTCGGTGAGCTGGCGGCTCTGCTGGTCGGGCTGGCTCGAATACTCCAGCAGCAGCGGCTGGCCGTCGGGCTGCTCGCGCCAGCCGTCGCCGTTGCGGTCGACATAACCATGCATGTCGAGCAAGGCCTTGGCGCGCGCCACGTCGTATTCGCTCATCTCGCTCTTGAACGCAGCGTCGTAGCCCCAGCCCTCGGGGCCAATCGGGCTTTGCCCGGGAATGGCCTGGCCGCGGCGCACGATGCGGATCTCGCGTTCCACATCCACCGCCAGTGCGATGGCGCGGCGCAGCGCCACCTTGTCGGGCGTGTAGCCGCCGACCACCGGGTTCTCCATGCCGAAGTACGACACCGAGACATCCGACCGTGCATAACGCAGCATGCCGATGCCGCGTTTGGCGAGGTTGGGGGCCAGCTTGTTGTTCGGGAAGGCGACGTTGGCGAACTCGGCCGGCACGTTTTCGGCCACGTCCTGCTCGTCGTTCAGGAAGGACAGCCAGCGTGGCTGCGGCTCTTCGATGATGGCGATCTGCACCCGGTCCACCAGCGGCAGGCGGCGGCCCTTGAAGGCCTTGGCCACGGCCTGCAGGCCTGCGTCGTCGGCCGGCGGCTCTTCGTCGTACAGCACCTCGCGGTAGTTCGGGTTCTTCTCGAGCACGATGCGCGAGCTGCGTTTCCACGCCCCCAGCTTGAACGGCCCGGTGCCCACCGGGTGTTCGCCGACCTTGTCGCCATAGGCTTCGACGACCTCGCGCGCCACCGCACCGGTGAAGCTGCCGTCGGCGAAGTTGTAGAGGAACCGCGGGTTCGGCACCCCCAGCTTCACCTGGAAGCTGTAGCGGTCCAGCGTGCGCAGGCCTTCGACGACGGTGTCGTAGTTGAACGGCGTCTTGTCGGCCAGGTGCTTCTTGCGCAGCTCCGACAGCCCCAGGATCTTGGCGTTCTCCAGGATGTAGAGGTTGCCGCTCTTCCAGCGCGGGTCGTAGTGGCGCTTGATCGAGTAGACGTAGTCCTCGGCCACCAGCTCGCGCTTCCTGCCCTTGAACGCCGGGTCGTCGGCGAAGTGGATGCCGGGCTTGATGCGGAAGGTGAAGGTCTGGAAATCGGCCGAGACCTCGGGCATGGCCTCGGCGGTGTTCGGCCGCATCTTCGCCGGGCGTGCCATGAAGGCGAACTCCAGCGGTGCGTCGAAGATGCCGGCGACGACCGTGCGCGAGTACAGGTCGGTGATCGGCGCCGGGTCGAAACTCGTCTCGGCGATGGGGAAGGCATAGCGGAGTGTCTTCAGCGGCTGCGCCGGCTGTGCGGCAGCACCGCCACTCGCCAGCAGCCAGGTCGTGGCCAGCGCCAGCAGCAGAAAGCGTTTCATGGCAACGGGGCCCGGATAGGGCCGTCTCGCGAAGGGCGCAAGTCTAAGCGCCGGCGGGCACGTTGTTTGCTGGTGATCCCCCAGGGCGATGCCGGGGA
This sequence comes from Rubrivivax sp., assembly GCA_049274755.1. GTDB lineage: Bacteria > Pseudomonadota > Gammaproteobacteria > Burkholderiales > Burkholderiaceae_C > Rubrivivax. The sequence goes on from JBASTF010000308.1 coordinate 5,913, forward strand.
AATCACCTGACGGGCCCTTCCGGGCACCGCCCTACACTCGCGCATCCTGAAAATCGGGCGGGCGTGCCACGAGCGCGGCCCGCATGGAGCATTCATCCAATGGCGGCATACCTGTTGCGGCGCCTGTGGCAGATGATCCCCACCCTTGCCGGTGTGGTCCTGCTGGTGTTCGTGCTGTTCAAGTTCTTCGGCGGCGACCCGGCCGAAATCCTCGGTGGCCTGAACGCCTCGAAGGAGCAGATCGAGGCGATCCGGCAATCGCTGGGGCTGGACCAGCCCTGGTGGTACCAGCTGTGGATCTTCGTCAAGAGCATCCTGAGCTTCGACTGGGGCAAGAGCTGGGCGACCAACGAAGCGGTGAGCAACCTCTTCGCGACGCGGCTGCCGGCCACGCTGCAGGTGATGGTGCCCATCCTCGTGCTCGACGTGGTGCTGGCGCTGCCGATCGCGATGTGGGTGGCCTACCGCCGCGGTTCGCTGACCGACCGCACCATCATGGTCGTGACCACCGTTGCGCTGGCCATCAGCTTCCTGGTCTACGTCATCGTCGGCCAGTACGTGTTCGGCTTCCTGCTGGGCTGGTTCCCGGTGCAGGGCTGGAGCGATTCGGTGCTGAACAACCTGGTCACCTACGTGCCGCTGCCGGTGCTGCTGGCGGTGGCCGTGGGCCTGGCGCCGCAGACGCGGCTGTACCGCAGCTTCCTGCTCGACGAGCTCGGCCAGGACTACGTGCGCACCGCAAGGGCCAAGGGGCTGACCGAAGGCGCCGTGCTGTTCAAGCATGTGCTGCGCAACGCGATGATCCCCATCCTCACCAACATCGGCCTGGCGCTGCCGGGCATCTTCGTCGGCAGCTTCCTGATCGAGGTCTTCTTCTCGATCCCCGGCCTGGGCCGTGAGGTGCTGCTGGCCGTCAACCGCAGCGACTACCCGGTGATCCAGGCGGTCACCGTGTACCTGGCGGTGCTGACGATGGTGATCAACCTGCTGACCGACGTGATGTACAAGTTCGCCGACCCGCGTGTGGTGCTGAAATGAGCAGCGCCGTGCTCACCCCCCCGAACACGCTGGACGACGACCACCAGCGTTCCGAAGGTGTCTGGCATGCGGCCTGGCGCCGCTTCCGCGCCGACCGCGTGGGCTTCGGCTCGCTGATCGTCGTGCTCGCCTTCCTGCTGCTGATCGCGCTGTCGGCGGCCGGCCTGGTGGCCGGCAACTGGCAGGCCGAGGTGGGCG
>JBASTF010000309.1:0-4329 GCA_049274755.1 Rubrivivax sp.
GCTCGATGCTGGGCGCGGCCAGCAGCATGGCCGGCCGCAGGCCCAGGTCGGACCAGGGCCGCACCGAAGCCGAATTGAAGTACGGCGAGGCGTAGCTGCGGGCACAGGTCTGCCGACACAGCGCCAGGTCCAGGCCCAACGCCAGCGCGCCGGTGATGGAACTGCAGCCCACGGCCCAGGGCGCCGTCCAGGCCAATGCCAGGGCCTGGATGTTCGGGCCGAAACGTTCGCTGATGGCTTCGCGCAGCGGCTCGAACTCGGCCTCGCTGAGGCGGCCACGCACCGGCAGTGTGATGCGCAGCACCTGCTCGGGCGCCAGGCGGCGGCGTTCGATGTAGTGGGCGCCGACGGCCACCGAATAGGGATCGGCGGTGTTGATGACGAGGCCGATTTGGCCCGCCGTCAGCCGCCCGGCCGGCGCCTGCGCCCGGCCCGACGCGGCGCAGCACATCCCCAACAGCAACAGGCACAGATACCGGTATGCAACCATCACTTCCGCGATGCAAAATGGGCGACAACCGACCAGACCCACCCGCCATGCGCAGCAAGGACCAAACGACGCCGACGATCCAGGTGCTGGAGCGCAGCTTCGCGCTGCTCGACATGCTGGCCTCGCACCAGGACCCGGTGTCGCTGAAGGAGATCAGCGAGCGCACGGGGCTGCATCCGTCGACGGCGCACCGCATTCTCAACGACCTGGCCATCGGCCGTTTTGTCGACCGCCCGCAGGCCGGCAGCTACCGCCTGGGCATGCGGCTGCTGGAACTGGGCAACCTGGTGAAGGCGCGGCTGGACGTGCGCGACGCGGCGCTGGGGCCGATGCGCGAACTGCACAAGCTGACGCACCAGCCGGTGAACCTGTCGATGCGCCAGGGCGACGAGATCGTCTACATCGAACGCAGCTACAGCGAACGTTCGGGCATGCAGGTGGTGCGCGCCATCGGTGGCCGTGCGCCGCTGCATCTGACCTCGGTGGGCAAGCTGTTCCTGGCCCACGAAGACCCGGCGCGGGTGCGCGCCTACGCCACGCGCACCGGCCTCACCGGCCACACGCGCAACAGCATCACCGACGTGCACCGGCTGGAACGGGAACTCGCCGCCGTGCGTGCCCAGGGCTGCGCACGCGACGACGAGGAACTGGAACTGGGTGTGCGCTGCATGGCCGCCGGCATCTTCGACGATCAGGGCAAGCTGCTGGCCGGGCTGTCGGTGTCGGCACCGGCCGACCGGCTGGAAGAAAGCTGGATGGACAAGGTCAAGGGCACGGCGGCCCAGATCTCGGCCGCCCTGGGCTACCGCGGGTAGCCCGGCCTGCACCACGGCTTGTTGTTCAGCGCAGCGGCGGCAGCGTCGCCGTGGCTTCGGCCAGCGGCTGCTTGGCCAGCCACTTGCGGATGCGCTCGGCATCGCCGATGCGCGAGTACTTGCCGGCTGAATCCAGCAGCACCATGATCAGCCGGCGGCCAGCCAGCTGCGCCTGCATCACCAGGCAGCGCCCGGCTTCGGAGATGTAGCCGGTTTTCTGCAGGCCGATGTCCCAGGTGCTGCTGCGCACCAGCCCGTTCGTGGTGTGGAACTGCATCTGGCGCTTGCCGACAGCCACCTGGGCTTCACGCGAGGTCGACAGTTCGCGGATCAGCGGCACCGTGTAGGCGGCCTTGGCCAGCAGCGTCAGGTCGTTGGCACTCGACTGGTTTTTGCTCGACAGGCCCGTGGGCTCGACATAGCGTGTGTCGTGCATGCCGAGTTCGGCGGCCTTGCGATTCATCGCCTCGACGAAGGCATCCAGGCCACCCGGGTAGTGGCGGCCCAGCGCGTGCGCGGCGCGGTTTTCCGAGGCCATCAGCGCCAGGTGCAGCATGTCGCCGCGGCTCAGCTGGGTGCCGACCGACAGGCGCGAGCGGCTGCCCTTTTCGGTGTCCACGTCGTCCTGCGACACGGACAGCACTTCGTCCAGCGGCAGGTTGGCTTCGGTGACGACCAGGGCCGTCATCAGCTTGGTGATCGATGCGATCGGCAGCACGGCCTGCGGGTTCTTGCTGACCAGCACCTGGTCGGTGTCCTGGTCGATCACCAGGGCCACACTCGACTTCAGGTCCAGCGGGTCTTCGGTGGAATGCAGGCCGTACATCTGGCCGAAGGACACACGTTCAGGCTCGGCCTGCACGATGGCCTTGCGCGGCGGCGCGGCCTTGGCGCTGCGGGTGGTGCGCGCCGGCTTGGCCGTGCGTGCGCCGGACTTGGCCTGCTTGGCCTTGGCATTGCCCGCGTCGTTTGCAGGCGCGGCCGCGACAGGCGCCACCAGGGCGCTGAACACCAGCGCCAGCACACCGAGGGCGGTGCGCAGAAACATCTTGTTGTGAGTGGAGCCCACAAAGACCTCGCGAGAAAGTGCGCCGAAGTGTAGGCGACTCAAAAAACCCACGCAAGATCAAAAGCTTGCGCAATGTTCCTCAAGTGCCCGCTGCGTTGCCCGCGAGGACCCGGGGTCAACCCTGGGCCGCCACCCGTTCGCCGCTGCTGTGCAGCTTGTTCAGCGCCGAGAGGTAGGCCTTGGCCGAGGCGACGACGATGTCGGGATCGGCCCCGACGCCATTCACCACCCGGCCTCCATGCTGCAGTCGCACGGTGACCTCGCCCTGCGATTCTGTGCTGCCGCTGGTGATGGCATTCACCGAATAGAGCAGCATTTCCGCGCCACTCTTCACCTTGGACTCGATGGCCTTCAGGCTGGCGTCGACCGGCCCGTTGCCGTCGCTTTCGGCATGGTGCTCCACGGCGCCGGCGGCAAACGACACCGCGGCGTGCGGGCGTTCGCCCATCTCCGAACGCTGGGCCAGCGACAGCAGCCGGTAATGTTCGTGCTCCGCGGTGACACTTTCGTCGCCGACCAGGGCGATGATGTCCTCGTCGAAGATCTCGCTCTTGCGATCGGCCAGGTCCTTGAAACGTGCGAATGCGGCGTTGATTTCGGCTTCGGAGTCGAGTGCCACACCCAGTTCCTGCAGCCGCTGCTTGAAGGCGTTGCGGCCCGAGAGCTTGCCCAGCACGATCTTGTTCGCGGCCCAGCCCACGTCTTCGGCGCGCATGATCTCGTAGGTGTCGCGCGCCTTCAGCACACCGTCCTGGTGGATGCCGCTGGCATGCGCAAAGGCGTTGGCGCCGACCACGGCCTTGTTCGGCTGCACGACGAAGCCGGTGGTCTGGCTGACCATGCGCGAGGCCGGCACGATCTGCGTCGTGTCGATGCCGACGTCCAGCCCGAAGTAGTCGCGGCGGGTGCGCACCGCCATCACGATCTCTTCCAGCGAGGTGTTGCCGGCGCGTTCGCCGAGGCCGTTGATCGTGCACTCCACCTGGCGTGCGCCGCCGATCTTCACGCCGGCCAGCGAGTTGGCAACCGCCATGCCCAGGTCGTTGTGGCAGTGCACGCTCCACACCGCCTTGTCGGCGTTGGGGATGCGTTCACGCAGCTTGCGGATGAACTCGCCGTAGAGCTCGGGCACGGCATAACCCACGGTGTCGGGCACGTTGATCGTCGTCGCGCCCTCGGTGATGACGGCTTCGAGCACACGGCACAGGAAATCGGGGTCGCTGCGGTAACCGTCCTCGGGGCTGAACTCGACGTCGGCGCAGAGGTTGCGCGCAAAGCGCACCGAGAGCTTGGCTTGCTCGAACACCTGCTCGGGTGTCATGCGCAGCTTCTTCTCCATGTGCAGCGGCGAGGTGGCGATGAAGGTGTGGATGCGCGCCCGCGCAGCCGGCTGCAGCGCCTCGGCAGCACGTGCGATGTCGCGGTCGTTGGCACGGGCCAGCGAACACACGGTCGACTCCTTGATGCTGGCCGCGATGGCCCTCACGCAGTCGAAGTCGCCGTTGCTCGACGCGGCGAAGCCGGCTTCGATGATGTCCACACGCAGGCGCTCGAGCTGGCGTGCGATGCGCAGCTTCTCGTCCTTGGTCATCGAGGCGCCGGGCGATTGCTCGCCGTCACGCAGCGTGGTGTCGAAGATGATCAGCTTGTCGCTCATGGTCCTTGTCTCCTCAGGCGGCGGCCACCGTCGTCTCGGCCGGCAGCACCACGCCGGCACGGCGCAGGCCCGACAGCACGGCCTTCATCGACGCGGTGACGATGTTGGCATCGATGCCGACGCCGAACAACGAACCGCCGTCGCCGACACGCAGTTCCAGATAGGCCGCGGCACGTGCCTGCGCACCGGAGCCAATGGCATGTTCATGGTAGTCCAGCACCCGCACGGCCACGCCGGTGGCCGCCGACAGCGCGGCGACGAAGGCATCCACCGGGCCGTTGCCGGCGCCGCTGAGCGC
>JBASTF010000310.1:0-2858 GCA_049274755.1 Rubrivivax sp.
GAACTGGCCGCGGCGCAGAAGGTCGCGCAGCGAGAGCGTGCACTGGCCGACAGCCTGGCCCAGCAGCGGCAGGCCCGCGAGGCGCAGACACCGGCGCTGGCCGGCATCGGCCCCACGCAGGCCGAACTCAAGCAGAAGGCGTCGCCGAAGAAGAAGCAGCCGCCGAAGAAACAGGCGAAGAGGACGAAGCAGGCACGGCAGCAGACGACGCTGCTGCCGTCGCCTGCAGCGCCCGGTACTTGGCGAGCAACTGCTCCGGCGTCTCCACGTGTGCCGGGTTGACCGGGATGCACTCCACCGGACAGACCTGCACACACTGCGGCTCGTCGAAGTGGCCCACACACTCGGTGCAGCGCTGGGGGTCGATCTCGTAGATCTCCTGCCCCATCGCGATGGCCTGGTTCGGGCACTCAGGTTCGCAGACGTCGCAGTTGATGCACTCGTCGGTGATCCACAGGGCCATCTCGGTTCTCGAAGTCTCAGTTCTCGGGCTGCGTGACACGCTCTTTCAAGCGCCGCAGCACCGAGGGTGCCACGAACTTGGAAACATCACCGCCAAGGCTGGCAATCTCGCGCACGAAGGTGCCGCTGACGAACTGGAACTGGTCGCTGGGCGTCATGAACACCGTTTCGACGTCGGGCATCAACTGGCGGTTCATGCCCGCCATCTGGAACTCGTACTCGAAGTCGCTGACGGCGCGCAGCCCCCGCACGACGACCTTGCCGCCGTTGTCGACGACGAAGTCGCGCAGCAGGCCACGGAAGGCCGTGACCTCGATGTTCTTGTACGGTGCGGCGATCTCGGTGGCGATCTCCAGACGCTCGGCGATGGTGAACATCGTGCGCTTGTGGTGCCCGGCCGCCACCGCCAGGATCAGGCGGTCGAACAGGCGCGAAGCACGGCGCATCAAGTCCTCGTGGCCGAGTGTCATCGGGTCGAACGTGCCCGGATACACGGCGGTCAGCGGGGTCACGGTGGTCACGATGGCGGTCCCGGTGGCGATGACGCCCGGAGTTTAGCTGCGCCGCAGCAACTGGAAATGCACCATGCCGGCGCGCGACTGCCGGTGTGGCTCCAGGCCGACAGGCAGCGCATCCAGCGGCTGCGCGGCTTCGAGGTAGACAAAACCACCAGGATTCAGCAGCCGCACCGCCGCCGTGGCCGCCGGCAGCGCCAGGCCGGCGTCGAACGGCGGGTCCAGCAGCACCAGGTCCAAGCCGGCGGCCGGCGCCGTGGACATCCAGGCCAGCGCATCGGCACGTTCGATGCGCAGGCCCTCGGCCTTCAGCCGCGTGCGCGAGGCCTGCAGGCTGGCCACCAGCTGCGGGTCGCGCTCCAGCAGCAACACCTCGGCGGCGCCACGTGAACCGGCCTCGAAACCCAGTGCACCGCTGCCGGCGAAAGCATCCAGCACGCGCCAGCCTGTGAGGTCCTGGCCCAGCCAGTTGAACAGCGTTTCGCGCACCCGGTCGGGTGTGGGCCGCAGGCCGGGTTTGTCGGCCACCGGCAGCTTGCTCTTTTTCCACCGGCCGCCGATCAGGCGGACTTCGTGCTTCACATCCGGACCGGGATGCCGTCGCGCGCCAGCAGCGCCTTGGCCTGGCCGACGGTGAAGGTGCCGTAGTGGAAGATGCTGGCCGCCAGCACCGCGTCGGCGCCGCCGATGCGGATGCCTTCGCTGAGATGCTCCAGCGTGCCGACACCGCCCGAGGCGATCACCGGCACCGGCACCGCGTCGCTGACGGCGCGTGTGAGTTCGAGGTCGAAGCCGATCTTCGTGCCGTCGCGGTCCATGCTGGTGAGCAGGATCTCGCCGGCGCCGTGTTCGGCCATCTGCGTGGCCCAGGCCACGGCGTCCAGCCCGGTGTTCTTGCGCCCGCCATGGGTGTAGACGTCCCAGCCGCCCCCACCGGCGCGGGCCTTGGCATCGATGGCCACGACGATGCACTGCGCACCGTATTTGTCCGAGGCATCGCGGATCACCTGCGGGTTCGCCACCGCTGCCGAGTTGAAGCTCACCTTGTCGGCGCCGGCGTTCAGCAGCCGCCGCACGTCGGCCACCGAACGCACGCCGCCGCCCACCGTCAGCGGAATGAAGACCTGCGCGGCCACGGCTTCGATGATGTGCAGGATGAGGTCGCGGCCGTCGCTGGTGGCCGTGATGTCCAGGAAGGTCAGTTCGTCCGCCCCCTGCTCGTTGTAGCGCGCGGCGATCTCGACCGGGTCACCGGCATCGCGCAGTTCGACGAAGTTGACGCCTTTGACGACACGGCCGCCGGTGACGTCCAGGCAGGGAATGATGCGTTTGGCGAGCATGGTGTGGATTGTCCCGCAAGCCGCTTCAGCGCGACGGCCAGCGCCAGGGCGGTGTGTCGATGTGCGCGGGCAGCGCGACCCGGGTTTCGCCCAGGCGTTTGTCCAGCGGCAGGCGCAGCACGGCCTCGGCGTCGGGTGCTCCGTCTTCGATGGCGGCGATCAGCCGCGACGAATGGGTGACGACAAAGACCTGGGTTTCGTGCGCGGCGCGTGCGATCAGCCGGCCCAGCGCCGGCAGCAGGTCGGGGTGCAGGCTGGTCTCGGGTTCGTTCAGCACCAGCAGCGGCGGCGGCCGCGGTGTCAGCAGGGCGGCCACCCACAGCAGGTAACGCAGCGTGCCGTCGGAGAGTTCGGCGGCGCGCAGCGGGCGCAGCAGGCCGGGCTGGTGCATCAGCACCTCGAAGCGTTCGTGCACCAGCGTCACCTCGAGCCTCGCGCCTTCGAAGGCATCGGCCACGGCGGCGTCCAGCGCGGCGCGGTCGCCGATTTCACGGATCGTCGCCAGCGCGGCCGCCCAGTCGGCGCCGTCGTGGCCCAGCAC
>JBASTF010000311.1:0-1901 GCA_049274755.1 Rubrivivax sp.
TTGCGGGTCTGCGCTTCGCGTTCGACATCCACCGTCACCGTCAGCCGGCCGCTCGCGGGCGCGGGCGCCGCCTGCACCGGCAGCGCCACGGCCAGCCAGGCCAGCGTGCAGATCAGCAGGCTCATGCCCCAGCCCAGCAGGGCCAGGCCGTGGGGCGCGGGGGGCGCGTCGTCGTGCAGTTCGAACGTCATTACGGGGCTCCTTTGTGGTGCCTGGCAGTGTGCTGAGCGGCCCTGGCCGCAGCATCGCCCGATGGAGCCATGGCCCGGGTGGCAGCGGGCCATCGGCGCAGAACTGGTCGCCGGTGTCAGCAGCATGGGCGTCAATTTGGGCGTCAAGTCCGACCCCGGGCGGCCGAAATCCGAAAGTGGCCCGCACCGCGGGCCGGCTGGCGGCATGGCACACCAACTCCACATCAAGCCGCGTTTCGGAACGCAATCGCGCGCGCTGATCATCGACAGCTTCGCCACTGCACGCAGCGTGCTGGCGGCGCAGCTGCGTTCGCTGGGCATCGAGCAGGTCATCCAGTGCGGCCGTGCCGGCGAGGCGCGGCAGAACATGGCCGCACGCTCCTACGACGTGCTGGTCTGCGAACACAGCCTGGCCGACGGCACGCTGGGCCAGGACCTGATCGACGAGATGCGGCGCAGCGGCCAGCTCGGTCTGGGCACCGTGGTGCTGATGGTGTCGTCGCTGGCCTCGTACCAGGTGGTGGCCCAGGTGGCCGAGTCGGCGCTGGACGGGTTTGTCATCAAACCCTATTCGGTGGGCGACCTCGAAGACCGCGTGATGCGCGCTTTCGTGCGCAAGGAGTCGCTGAAGGACATCCTCGACGCGCTCGACGAAAAACGCTATGCCGACGCGCTGTCGCTGTGCGACCACCGCTTCAAGTCGCGCGGCCCGCACTGGACCTCGGCGGCGCGCATCGGCGCCGAGCTGGCGATCCGCCAGAACCAGATGGCACTGGCGACGGCGATGTTCGACGCCGTCATCGCCGACCGCGCCGTGCCCTGGGCCAAGCTCGGCATCGCCCGTGTGCTGGAAGCCAGCGACCGCCAGGCCGAGGCCTTGTCGACGGTGGAAAACCTGCTGGCCAGCGAACCGACCTATGCCGACGCCTACGACGTGATGGGCCGCATCCACGCCGAACAAGGCCAGTTCGGCGCCGCGATCAACGCCTACCGCCAGGCGGCGAAGATCACGCCGCATTCGGTGCTGCGCGCGCAGAAATACGGCATCCTGTGCCACTACGCCGGCGACATCGACGAAGCGATGGTCGCGCTGGAACGTGCGGTGGCCGTGGGGCTGGCTTCGCCGCAGTTCGACCACCAGGCCTTGCTGCTGCTGACGGTGTGCCGCTACCGCAGCGGCGACGCCGAAGGCCTGAAACTCTGCCGCGAACACCTGGAAGACGCCGCCAAGGCCCAGGGCCACGACGAACTGCGCCAGGCGCGGCTGCTGCGCATGGGCCGGCTGGCCCGTGGTTTCGAGCAGTTGCTGGGCGGCGATGCACAGGGCGCGGTGGACAGCGCCGGCGAGATCGCCGCCGACCTGATGACGGCGCCCTTCGACGCCGAGGCGGCGACCAACCTGCTGTCGCTGGTGTCGGCCGCCCATGCCGCCGGTGGCCTGGCCAGCGAAGCGCAGGGCTGGGTGCGTCAAGCCGGCCTGCGTTTCTGCGTCAGCAAACATGCAACCGAGCTGCTGGTGCGCGCCTGCGACGGCCACCCCGAGTTCAGCGAGACGCTGCGTGCCGCCCATGCCGAGATCGGCGAAGCCACGCGCAACGCCCTCAGCGAAGGCCTGGCCGGCCGCCACCGCCATGCCGCGATCTCGCTGCTGGACTGGGCCGAACGCACCTTGAACAACAAGCTGCTGGAAGTGGCCGAGGCCACGCTGGC
>JBASTF010000312.1:0-5653 GCA_049274755.1 Rubrivivax sp.
AGCTTGTCGTGCATGACGCTTCCTTGCTTGTCAGCTCGAATGCGCCAGCATGCCGCATTCGACCCGACAGCAGCGTATCGGTGCCTGGTCGGCGTCAAGGGTTCGCTGCGCCGGGCTGCGCCCGCCCGTGACCCCGCCCAGACGCCAAATGCGCAGCCCCAGCACCCACTGGAATTTCAAGAGAGGCGATGATGTTGACGAGCTCGAGCTGCGTCTGTTCGCGCAGCTTCTTGTCCAGCGCGCCCAGCGGTTCGTCCAGCAGCAGCAGCTGCGGCTGCTTGGCCAGCGAACGCGCCAGCGCCACACGCTGCTGTTGGCCGCCGGACAGCTGGTGCGGCTTGCGCTGGGCGAACTTGCCCAGTTGCACCAGCTTCAGCATGGCGTCCACACGTTCGGCGATCTGGTTTTTCGGCAGACCTTCGCGCTTCAGGCCGAACGCGATGTTCTCCCACACCGACAGGTGCGGGAACAGCGCGTAGCTCTGGAACATCATGTTCATCGGCCGTTCGTAGGCCGGCAGGCTGGCGAGGTCGACGCCGCCCAGCACGATGCGGCCGCTGCTCGGCGTTTCGAAGCCGGCCAGCATGCGCAGCAGCGTGCTCTTGCCGCAGCCCGAAGGACCCAGCAGCGCAAAGATCTCGCCCTTGGCGATGTCGACGCTGGCGTTGTTCACGGCCTTGTGGCCGTTGAAGTCCTTGACGACGTCCTGGATCTGCAGGAACGCCTGGTCTGCGGCCGTCATGCGGCGACTCGGCCGACGCCGGGCCGCCCCAAGGCGGCCGACGGCCCCCACGGGGGGTAGCGACGGCGCGCAGCGACTAGCTTGGGGGCCAACATCACAGACCCGTCTTGAACGAGGTGTAGGTGCGTGTCATCAGGCGCCGCAGGTCGTTGTTCAGCGAGTCCGGCGGGATCATCCTGCCCATGTCGCCGGGCGACAGGAACACCGTCGGGTTGCCCGACACCTCGGGCTTGATGAACTTCTTCGACTCGGCGTTGGGGTTGGCGTAGAAGACCTTGTTCGTCAGCGACGCGTGCACCTCGGGGCGCAGGATGTAGTTGATGAACTTCTGCGCATTGCCGGGGCGCGGCGCGTCGGCCGGGATCACCATCACGTCGAAGAACAGCAGGCCGCCGGTCTTCGGAATCAGGGCCTGGATGTTCTGGCCGGTCTTGCCGTCGATGGCACGCTGGCGCGCGATGTTGATGTCGCCCGACCAGCCCAGGGCCAGGCAGATCGAGCCGTTGGCCATGTCGTTGATGTAGCCCGACGAGCTGAACAGCGTGATGTGCGGCCGCACGGTCTTCAGCAACTGGCCCGCGGCGGCGTAGTCGCTGGGGGTTTTGCTGAACGAGGGCTTGCCCAGGTAGTGCAGGGCGGCGGGCACCACTTCGGTGGCGGAATCGAGGAAGCTGACGCCGCAGCTCTTCAGCTTGCTGATGTACTCGGGCTTGAAGACCAGGTCCCAGACGTTGTCGGGCATCGGCGTGCTGCCGAGCACGGCCTTGACCTTGTCGACGTTGATGCCCACCGTGGTGTAGCCCCACAGCCAGTTCACCATGTAGTCGTTGCCCGGGTCCATCTTGCCCAGGGCGGCCTGCACCGCCGGGTCCAGGTTCTTCAGGTTGGGGATCTGCGGCTTGTCCAGCTTGCGCAGCAGGCCGCCGTCGATCTGCAGCTTGGCCCAGTTGGAACTGGGCACGACGATGTCGTAGCCCGTTTTGCCCGCCACCAGCTTGGCGTGCACGATCTCGTTGTTGTCGAAGTTGTCGTAGCGGACCTTGATCCCCGTCTCCTTCTCGAAGTTGCGGATCGTGTCTTCGGCGATGTAGTCCGACCAGTTGTAGATGTTGAGGACCTTCTCCTCTTCCTGGGCGGACACCACTGCGGTGGCCAGCAAGCTGGCCAGCGCCGCGACAAGATGCACAAGCTTCAATTTCATGAGGCAACCTCCTGGGGGGCGGGGATTCTCGTTGGGCGGGGAGTCTAAGGGAGCCAGCCGGCTGCGCGGGCATCGGCCAGCGTCAGGTCCAGGCAGCGGCGGATCAGCACCATCATCTCGTCGATCTGCGCGCGTGTGATCACCAGCGGCGGCGCCACGATCATGCGGTCGCCGACGGCGCGCATGATCAGGCCCTCGCGGAAACAGTGGCCGCGGCACAACATGCCGATCTCGCGGTCCTCGGGGAAGGGTGTGCTGTTGGCCTTGTCCTGGATCAGCAGCAGCGCGCCCATCAGGCCGCAGGTTTCGGCGTCGCCGACCAGCGGGTGGTCCTTCAGCGTCGCGTAGTGCTGGGCCAGGTAAGGGCCGACGTCGTCGTGCACATGCTCGACCAGCTTCAGATCGCGGATCAGCTTCAGGTTGGCCAGGCCCACGGCGCAGGCCACCGGGTGGCCGCTGTAGGTGTAGCCGTGGTTGAACTCGCCGCCTTGTTCCACCAACACCTTGGCCACACGCGCGCCGACCATCACACCGCCCAGCGGGATGTAGCCGCTGGTCACGCCCTTGGCGAAGGTCATCAGGTCGGGCCTGAAGCCCAGGGTTTCGCTGCCGAACCAGCGGCCGGTGCGGCCGAAGCCGCAGATGACCTCGTCGCTGACCAGCAGGATGCCGTATTTGTCGCAGATGCGCTGGATCTCGGGCCAGTAGGTCGCCGGCGGAATGATGACGCCGCCGGCGCCCTGCACCGGTTCGCCGATGAAGGCTGCCACACGTTCGGCGCCAAGTTCCAGGATCTTGTCTTCCAGCCAGCGTGCCGCCACCAGGCCGAACTCGTCGCGGCCCATGCCGCGGCCGTGTTCGAACCAGTAGGGCTGCTGGATGTGGGTGATGTCGGGAATCGGCAACCCGCCCTGCGCGTGCATGCCGCTCATGCCGCCCAGCGAGGCGCCGGCCATCGTGCTGCCGTGGTAGGCGTTGTGGCGGCTGATGATCACCTTGCGCTGCGGCTGGTCCAGCAGGTCCCAGTAGCGCCGCACCATGCGCACGACGGTGTCGTTGCCCTCGGAGCCCGAGCCCGAGAAGAACACATGCTGGAACTGCGGCGGCGTCACCTCGGCCAGCAGCTCCGCCAGTTCGATGGCCGGCGGTGTGGCGGTCTGGAAAAACGCGTTGTAGAACGGCAGCTGCTGCATCTGCCGCGTCGCGGCCTCCACCAGGGCCTGCTGGCCGTAGCCGACGTTCACGCACCACAGGCCGCTCATCGCGTCGAGGATCTTGTGGCCGTCGCTGTCCCAGAGATAGATGTTCTCGGCGCGTTCGATGATGCGCGAGCCCTTTTTCGCCAGGCCCTGGAAGTCGGTGAACGGGTGCAGGAAGTGCGCCGCGTCGGCGGCCTGCCAGTCCTTCGTGGTGCGTGTCGGGGTGGTGGTCATCGGCATTCCTCAGACATGGAGCAAGAGGTGTTCCCGCTCCCACGGCGAGATGACCTTCATGAACTCGGCGAATTCGATCTCCTTGACCTCGCTGTACACGGTGACGAAGGCTTCGCCGAGCACGGCGGCCAGGTCCGTTTCCTGGCGCAGCAGTTCCAGCGCCTCGCCCAGGCTGCGCGGCAGCTGGAAGTCGCCGAGGTAGGCGTCGCCCTTGCACTCGGGTGTGGGCTCGACCTTGTTCTTGATGCCCAGGTAGCCGCAGGCCAGCGTGGCGGCCAGCGCCACGTAGGGGTTGGCATCGGCGCCGATGACGCGGTTCTCGATGCGCCGCGCCACCGGCTCGGCCACCGGGCTGCGGATGCCGACGGTGCGGTTGTCGGTGCCCCACTGGATGTTGATCGGCGCCGCATTGCTGCGCACCAGGCGGCGGTAGCTGTTGACGTAGGGCGCAAACAGCGCCATTGCGGCCGGCACGTACTTCTGCAGGCCGCCGATGTACCAGTAGAACTCGGGGCTGGCCGTGCCGTCTGGGTTGCTGAAGATGTTCTGGCCGGTGGCCTTGGACACCACGCTCTGGTGCACGTGCATCGCGCTGCCCGGCTCGCCGGCGATGGGCTTGGCCATGAAGGTGGCGAACATGTCGTGCCGCATCGCGGCCTCGCGCAGCGTGCGCTTGAAGAAAAACACCTCGTCGGCCAGGCTCAGCGGGTGGGCGTGGAAGAAGTTGATCTCCATCTGCCCGGCGCCGACCTCGTGGATCAGCGTATCGACGTTGAGCTCCATGCGCTCGCAATAGGCGTACACGTCCTCGAACAGCGGGTCGAACTCGTTGACGGCGTCGATCGAGTAGGCCTGGCGCGAGGTTTCGGCGCGGCCGCTGCGGCCCACCGGTGCCTTCAGCGGCACGTCGGGGTCGGTGTTGCGCGCCACCAGGTAGAACTCGAGCTCGGGCGCCACCACCGGGTCCCAGCCTTCGGCCGCGTACAGGTCGCAGACGCGGCGCAGCACCGAACGCGGCGCAAACGGCACCAGCTTGCCGCTGCGGTCGAAGCAGTCGTGGATGACCTGGGCCGTCGGGTCCGTGGCCCAGGGCACGATGCGCACCGTGCTGGGGTCGGGGCGCAGATGCATGTCCTGGTCGGTGGGGCTGATGACGTCGTAGTACGGCCCTTCCTCGGGGAACTCGCCGGTCACGCCCATCGCCACCACGGCCTCGGGCAGCCGCATGCCGCGGTCTTCGGTGAACTTCTCGCGCGGCAGGATCTTGCCGCGGGCCACGCCGGTGAGGTCGGGCACCAGGCACTCGATCTCGGTGACGCGGTTGTTGTCGAGCCACTGCTCGAGCTCGCTGAACGTGAATGGTTCGCGGACCATCATGGGAACACCTTGTTTCTCGCTGCGCGCCGCGGATGGTGGGTGCGGCGCAGGAACCCGGAAGTCTTCAGCCGACGACCGAGCTGCGAGGCAAGGGCCCGCGCACCCGGTCGCGGTAATTGCGCACGGCGATGCCGAACGCCTGGAACAGTTGCTGGGACACCGGGTTGCCGGCGGCCCGCCATTCGGGGTGCCATTGCAGGCAGAGGTTGAAACCCGGTGCATCGGGCTTGGTGAAGGCCTCGACCAGGCCGTCGGGTGCCACGGCCTCGACACGCAGGCCAGGCGCCAGCTGCTTGATGCCCTGGCCATGCACCGAGTTCACCTCGAAGCTGGCACGGCCGGTGATCTGCGCCAGCAGCCCGCCCGGCACCACGTCGACCGGATGCGCCGGGCCGTACTGCACCTCGGCCGGTTCGCCCTGTGGCGCGCGGTGGTCGTTCAGGCCGGGCTGCTCCTGCACCGCCTGGTGCAGCGTGCCGCCGAGCGCAACGTTGGCTTCCTGCGTGCCGCGGCAGATGCCCAGCATCGGCATGCCCCGGGCGAGCACCTTGCGCACCAGCGGCAGCGTCCAGGCGTCGCGCTCGGGGTCCAGCGGCAGCGAGGCGTCGTGCACCGCCTCGCCGAAATGCGAGGGATGCACATTGGACGGCGAGCCGGTGAACAGCACGCCGTCGGCCAGGTCCAGCAGGCCATCGAGCTCGTGTTCGGCAAACGGCGGCGCGATCAGCGGCATCGCACCGGCCAGGCGCACGCCGTCCACGTACTTGCGGCCGGCGATGTGGAAGGGGTGGTCGCCGAGCTGGCGGTTGCAGCTGGTGACCAGAACGAGGGGCGGTCGGGCTTTGCTCATGGGGTTCAGGCGAGCATATCGCGCAGCCTATACCAGGCCATGCCCAGCAC
>JBASTF010000313.1:0-8769 GCA_049274755.1 Rubrivivax sp.
AGGTCGCCCAGTCGTGCGCGCACGGTGCCGGCCACGCTGCGCCCGGGCAGCACCTTCAAGACCTGCCCGGCGCATGCCGCGAGGAATGCGTCGAGGTCGAGCACCCGCTGTTCAGGCATCGAAACCGATCCCCTTCTCGGTCAGCAGGCGGATCAGATCGTCCACGCCGCCGATGCCCAGGGCCTCGGCTTCGCTCATGTGGTAGCCGTAGGTCTCTTCCACGCCAGTGGCCAGTGCAACAACCGCCAGCGAGTCCCAGGTCTCGACCTCTTCCTTGCGCAGGTCGGGCCTGAACTCGTTCGGGCCCAGCAGGAGCACGTCCAGCAGCAGTTCGCGCAGCTTGTCGAGGTTGTTCATCAGTTGCGTTGCCTCCAGAGAATTTGCAGATCGGTGCGTGCCGCGAGGCCGGCGGTGTCGGGTTTGCCGCTGGGCAGCGTCGGCATCGTGGCGATGGCGGCCACCTGGACCGGCCACTGCGCGCGTGTGAACAGGGCGCGGAAACGCAACAACACCTCGCGCAGCGCCTCGGGCGACGGCACGGGGGCCAGCACCAGCACATGGGCAGGTTCCTCACCCGGCTCCTGCCGCAGGAACATGGCGGCTTCGCCCGACCAGACGGTCTTCACCGCGTCCAGCAGTGCAGCCAGCGAGACCTTTTCGCCGAAGCGCTTGAACACCTCGCTGCGCCGCCCGAGCAGCCGCCAGTGCCCGCTGGCCAGTGGCTCGCCGAGGTCGCCCGTCGGTGTCCATTGTGCATCGTCGATGGCCTGGTAGGCGCCGTTGCCGACCACGGCAACGGCCTGGTAGGCACTGCGGAACTCGAGGGTGGCGTCGGGCAAGGCGCGCAGTTCGACCCCGGGCAGCGGCTTGCCGATGTCCGCGCCCTCGGCGGCAGCCTCGGCCGGGCGCAGCGCCAGGCGGGGCATGGCCTCGGCGCAGCCGTAGTTGTTGTAGACGGCTGCGGACGGGAACATGCGCTGCAGTGCCGGTATGCTTTCCTGCGGAAAGCGCCCGCCGGCAAAGTGCAGGCGCAGCACACCCGGGAAGCTGCGTTCGCCCCAGTAACGCAGCAGCAGAGGCACTTGTGCGCCGACCAGGCACAGCATGGCCTGCTGAGCCTCGCGCAGCGCCGCCTCCAGCAACTCCGGTTCGCCGAAGCCCTCGGTCACGACGAGCCGGCGGCCGGTGCGCTGCGACCAGACGAACTGGTTCACGAACGCATAGGTGTACGACAGCGGCAGCGCGACGATGGCCTCGTCCACCGGTTCGCTGTCTTGTGCGGCATGCAGGCAGTGCGCCAGGGCGAGCGCCCGCTCGCGGCTGCCGACCACGAACTTGGGCTCGCCGGTGCTGCCCGAGGTCAACATCACGAAGTGGTCCTTGGCCAGCTGCGGCGGTATCTGCGACAAACCCTGCTCGATCGTCGGCAATGCCACGCCGGCGCGCGCCGGGATGCAGGCGAACGTCGTCCGCTCGGCCCAGGCCGCGGCCAAGGCCTCGGACAACGCCTGCTGCCGGTCCGCACTGATGATCGCGATCTGCATCTGGCCCGGGTCGTCAGCGGCCGAGCAACTCGTGCAAGGCCCGGATCACGCGGCCCTGGTCGTCGTCGCTCATCTTCGTGTACAGCGGTAGGCTCAGCGTGCGCGTGTACACGTCGTAGGCGTTCGGAAAATCCTGCGGCTGCAGCTTGTAGGTGTCGCGCCAGTAGGGCTGCAGGTGCAGCGGGATGAAATGCACGCTGCAGCCGATGCCGCGGTCCGACATGGCCTGGATCAGCGTGTCCCGGCCGATCGGCGCCCCTGGTTTCAGGCGCAGCACGTAAAGGTGCCAGGCGTGCAGGTCGCCCGCAGCCGGCTGCGGTGGCAGGTCCACGGGCAGCGTGCGCAGTTCGTCGTCGTAACGCTGGGCCATCGCCTGGCGCCGCTGCTGGAACCGATCGGCCTTGCGCAGCTGGTGCAGGCCCATCGCCGAGGCGATGTCGGTGAGGTTGTACTTGAAGCCGGGGGCCACGACCTCGTAGTACCAGGACGGCGTTTTCGACGTGTAGCGATCGAAAGCGTCCCGGTTGATGCCGTGCAGGCGCATCACCTTGCAGCGCCGTGCCAGCGCCGGGTCGCGGCAGACAACCATGCCACCCTCGCCGGTGGTGATCGTCTTCGTTGCATAGAAGCTGAAAACCGTCACATCGGAATCCAACTGGCCCACGACCCGGCCGCGGTAGCGCGTGGGCAGTGCGTGTGCCGCGTCCTCGACGACACGCAGCGAATGCTTGCCTGCGATGCGCAGGATCTTGTCCATGTCGCAGGCCAGGCCGGCGAAGTGCACCGGAACGATGGCCTTGGTGCGCGGCGTGATGCGGTCCTCGATGGCGCGCGGGTCGATGTTGAGCGTGGCCGGATCGATGTCGACGAAAACCGGGTGGGCGCCGAGATAGCGCACAACCTCCGCCGAAGCCGTGAAGGTGTAGGGTGTCGTGATCACCTCGTCGCCCGGCCCCACACCGATGGCCTCCAGCGCCAGGTGCAGGCCGGCGGTCGCCGAGTTGACGGAGATGGCCTCGAGGCCGCCGCCCAGCCACTGTGCAAACTCAGCCTCGAACTGACGCGTCTTGGGACCGGTGGTGATCCAGCCCGAGCGCAGTGCCGAGACGACTTCGGCGATCTCTTCTTCGCCGATGTCGGGCAGCGCAAACGGTAGGAATTGGTCGGACATGCTACGGCTTCCGGTGGTGTGGCGGGACGCGTTGCGCCGCTCAGGCGCCGGCGCCGCCGCCGAACAGATGGGCTTCGACGATCTCGCAGAGCACGTGGCCCATCACCAGGTGCGCTTCCTGGATCAGCGGCGTCTGGGTCGACGGCGAGCGCAGCACGTGGTCGCAGAGGCCGGCAGCCATCGGCGACTCGCGCAGGCCGGTCCAGCCCACGGTCGTGATGTTGCGCGCCTTGGCGGCCTGGATGGCGCTCAGGATGTTCGCCGAGCTGCCCGAGGTCGAATAGGCGAACAGGATGTCGCCGGGCGTGCCCAGCGCTTCGACCTGGCGTGCGAACACGCGTTCGTAGCCATAGTCGTTGCCGATGGCCGTCAGCACCGAGGTATCCACGGTCAGGGCCACGGCGGCCAGACCCGGGCGGTCGAACTTGAAACGCGCGACCAGTTCGCCTGCGATGTGCTGGCAATCGGCGGCGCTGCCGCCGTTGCCGGCGAGCAGGATCTTGTTGCCGCGGCGAAAGACCTCGACGCAGGCTGCCGCGACGCCTGCAAGCGCGTCGATCATGCCGCTCGAATCGGCAAGTCGCGCTTGGTTTTCGGCCGATGCCCGCAGGCTGGTGGCGATCTTGGTTTGAAAGTTCATTCGGGCCTCAAGAAACAAGGTGCTTGGCACAGATGTCGAGATCCTGGCAGGCGATGTCGGCCTCCGGCGGCAGGGGCTCCTGGCTGCCGGCATCCCGGATGAGCACACAGCGTGCGATGCCTGCGGCGCGGCCGGCCTGCAGGTCTGAGCGCCGGTCGCCGATCATCACCGAGGCTGCAGGGTCGATGTCCAGGGCCTGCAGCGCACGCAGCACCATGCCCGGAGCCGGCTTGCGGCAGTCGCAGTGCTGTGCATAGGCCGGCACATCGGCGTCCGGCAGGTGCGGGCAGTGGTACACCGCAGCCAGCGTGACGCCGTGGTGGCCCAGCATTTCCGTCAGGGCCGACGTGAACGCCTGGTACTCGGCTTCGCCGTAGAAGCCGCGCGCGATGCCCGACTGATTGGTGACCACGACCAGCTTGTAACCCACTGCCTGCAAGCGGAGCAGGCCCTCGACGACGCCCGGCAGCAGGCGCAGGTCTTGCACACGGTGCACATAGCCGCCATCGTGCACCAGCACGCCGTCGCGGTCCAGGAACACGGCCTTGTCCATCGTCGTCAGGGTGCGAGACGCAGCTTGTGCACCAGGCGCGTGGTCGAGAACCCGTCGACGAAGGGCAGGGCCAGGCTGCGTCCGCCCCAGGAGCGCACCAAGCGTGTTTCCTGCAGGGTCTCCATGTCGTAGTCGCCGCCCTTGACGTAGATGTCCGGGCGCAGTTGCTGCAGCAGTTCCACGGGTGTCGACTGCTCGAAGAGCACAACCACGTCGACGCTGGCGAGCGCGGCGATCACCAGCGCACGGTCGCCTTCGGTGTTGATCGGCCGGTCCAGGCCCTTGCCCAGCATGCGCACCGAACTGTCGGCGTTGAGCCCGACGACCAGCATCGCGCCCAGTGCACGCGCCTGTTCCAGGTAGCTGACATGGCCGCGGTGCAGGATGTCGAACACGCCGTTCGTGAAGACAACCGGCCGTGGACCGGCTGCCATGCGCTGCGCGGTCTCCGGCGGACTCAGGATCTTCTCGGCCGCACGAACCGGCGGCGCGATGGCGGGCGCATGGCTGCTCACGGTTGGCGCCTGCCATGGCGGACAAACACCCAGACCAGCACGACGAGACCGGTCACCAGTGTCGTCATGATCGCGGCCAGGCCACGCGCGGGCTTGCTCTTGCGCTCCGGTGCTGCCGCCGTGTCGATGACTTGCACCAGGGTTGGTTCGCGACTTTCGTCGACGCGGGCGAGCTCGAACTGGCGGGCGTACAACTCGAACAGCGTTTCCTGGTACTTGAATTCGCGGTAGCGGCTGATGTAGTCGGGCCCGCCGTCGTTTTGCGTCGACCGTTCGGCGCGCGCGAGCTGTTCACGCAAGGCGGCCAGCGCCGCGCGCTGTTGCCGGATCTCCGGGGCATCGTCCGTCAGCGAGCCACGGGCCACCTCCAGGCGCACTTCGGCGCTGGTCACTTCGGCCCGCAGCCGTGCGTAGCTCTCGGCGGCAGACTTCGGCTCGGCCTTCAGTGCCCCGGGGTTGAAGCCGCTGGCCTGCAAGGCCTGTTGCGCCTGCACCAGCCGATCGCGGCCGGCTGCCAGTTCGCGTTCGAAGAAGACCCGGCGTTGCTGGGCTTCGGTGATGGCCAGCTTGGAAACCAGCTCCCGCAGCTCGACGACGTAGCGGTTGGCAATGTCCGCAGCGCGCTGCGGGCTCTTGTCGTCGACGTCGATCGTGATCAGGCCGTCCTTCTTGCCGACGCCGATGCGCACGCTGCCGCCGAGCAGGCGGCGTGCATCGGCCCGCAGCCGCGCCTCGTAGACCTGCATCAGGCCGAAGCGATCGATGATGCGGTCGGACACCGTGATGCTCTTCATCAGCGCGACATACTGGTCCGGCGACCCCCGCGAAGCGGTGCCGACGCCGGCGCCTGCCAGACCGCCGAGCGAGCCCAGGTTGGCCAGCGCCGCCGAGATGCCCGTCTGCGCCTGCTGCGGCGGCAGCAGCACGGTCGTTGCGGTGAAGGTCGGCGGGATCAGCGCGGTCACGCCGATCGACACCAGCCCTGCCGCGAGCGGCGCCAGGACGATGGTCTTCCACCGGCCGCGGATCACGCCGACGATGTCTGCCAGCGACATGCCGGTGTCATCGTCGGCATCGGGCCCGGGACCCGACAAGCTCGTCGTGTCTGTCATCGCGTCACGGTCACCAGGCTCGCAATGCCCACACCCAGCTGGAACAGCAACTGGGTCCAGTCCTTCGCCGCCTGGATGAAGGTGCTCTTGTTCATGTCCTCGGGCACGAAGACCGTGTCGCCGGGCTCCGCGCGTGTCGCCTCGAACTCGCCGCGGCCGAACCAGGAGGCTTGCTGACGTGCGCTGCTGACCTGGCCGTTGGCGCGCACGACGAAGATGCTCGACTCGTCGGCGCCCTTCGTGGCGCCGCCGGCCAGACGCAGGTAGTCGCCTACCGAACGTCCGTCGGCGTACAGGTAGCTTGCGGCATTGAAAACGCTGCCGAAGACACCTACCGTCGTCGGCCGGCTGGGCACGTAGAGTCGGTCGCCATCCTCGATCTGCAGTTCCGGCAGGTCGCGGCTGTTCGGCGTGAGCTGCAGCACCATGCGGCCAGTCGGCCGGATCGTCCGCAGCCGCTCCAACAGACGCGATGTCGACGCGGTGCGCGCGGTCTGCGCCGCGGCATCTTCCGCGTTTGCGACACGCTGCGAACCGGCGGTCTTCGTGAGGTCCAACTCGAGATCGCGCAGCGCCCGTTCGTAGTTCTCTTGCTGCGTGGCGCGCACGCTCTCGCGCGTGAATTCGGAAGCGTAGACGAAGGCGTTGGGTGTGAAGCCGCCCGCGGCGCGCAGCGCGTCAGCCAAGCTGCTGTCGGCCGGCAGCACGTATTCGGCCGGGCGGTTGACCTCGCCTTCGATGCGCACACGCTTGGACTGGCGCTGCGACGGCAAGGCGATGTCGACGGCACTGAGTGCGCGCACTACATCGCCGTTGCCCAGCGGTTGCGACAGTGCTGCCGGCACCTGCAGTTGCACCACCCGCGAGGTCGCGCGGTCCTGCAGGCGTTCCAGTTGCAGCATCGAGCGGTCGGCGACCGCAGCGAACCCGCCGGCGACGGCCATCGCATCGCCAATCGTGTCGCTGGCCTTCAGTTCGACGATGACGGGTTTGTTGACGCTACCCAGCACGGCCACCTGCGTGCCGATCGGCCCGACATGCACGACGTCACCGGCCTGCACGATCTGATCGCGTGAGCGGTCACCGCGCAGTAGCAGGTCGTACAGGTCGAAGCCGGCGACCAACTGGCCACCACGGCGCAGCTCGATGCTGCGGAAGCTGCCGGCTGCCGATGGGCCACCAGCGCGCATCAGGGCGCCGACCACGGTGGACAGATTGGTCACCGTGTAGGCCCCGGGCTTCACGACGAAGCCTGTCACGAACACACGCACACCACGCAGCTGGCCGAGCGCAGTGCTCAACTGGAAGTTCTTGAAGGTCTGGCCAACTCGTTGCGACACGACGTTGGTCAGATCGCTGTAGCGCACGCCGGAAACCTGGATCGTGCCGACACGCGGCATGCCGATCTTGCCTTCGCGGTCGACCACCAGGCGCAACTGGGCTTCGACGCTGCCCCAGACCGTGATCTGCACCTCGTCGCCGGGGCCGATCACGTAGTCGCCCGGCACCAGGGTGCTGGTTTCGGCACCACGCTGGTCGTAGCCGCCGGTGATCAGCTCGGCGCCGAACCGGCGCACATCGGTGCTGCTGGCCTGGCGCTGCACATAACGTTCGAACTCGCCCGGCAGGTAGGGGATGGGTGCCGGTGTGTTTGTTGCAGGGCGATCTTCGCTGTTCGAGGCCGGCGGCTGCACGAGACGCACCACACCCGCTGCGGGTTCGGCTGCACCACTGCCACCACTGCCCGTGCCATCGGCCGTGGCCGCCCATGTCGCGGGCGGCACCACGGCCAAGACCACCAGGATCACCACCAACAGGAGCAGGGGCATCGAGCGACCGGTTGCCGGGCAGGCTGGTCGCGAGGCGTTCAAGGGCATGAGGATTCTTGCGCCATCGGTGTCGAGGAGGGCGGGTGCAACGGGGAACAACAACCAATCGGGCAGGTCTGAAAGTGCCGACCCGACGCGAAATTCATAAGATTCTAAACGGCCCGATAATCGCACCAACATGCAAGAGCCCGCGCAGACCACGACCAGCACCGAAGCGCCGCCGCCGCGCTTCGACACCCTCCCCCTCGACCCCAAGCTGCTGCGCGCCGTGGCCGATGCCGGCTACGTGGCGATGACGCCAATCCAGGCCAAGGCGATTCCCATCGTGCTCGCCGGGCGCGACGTGATGGGGGCGGCGCAGACCGGCACCGGCAAGACCGCGGCCTTCACGATTCCGCTGCTGCAGAAGATGCTGCGGCACGAAAACGCCAGCATGTCGCCGGCGCGGCACCCGGTGCGGGCGCTGGTGCTGGCGCCGACGCGGGAACTGGCCGACCAGGTGGCGAACAACGTCAAGACCTACGCCAAACACACGAACCTGCGTTCGACCGTGGTGTTCGGCGGCATCGACATGAAGCCGCAGACCCTGGTGCTGAAGGGCGGCGTCGAGGTGCTGATCGCCACGCCGGGCCGCTTGCTCGACCACATCGAGGCCAAGAACGCGGTGCTGAACCAGGTCGAGTACGTGGTGCTCGACGAAGCCGACCGCATGCTGGACATCGGTTTCCTGCCCGACCTGCAGCGCATCCTGAGCTACCTGCCCAAGGCGGGTCGGCAGACGCTGCTGTTCTCGGCCACGTTTTCGCCGGAAATCAAGAAGCTCGCTGCCAGCTACCTGCAAGACCCGGTGCTGGTGGAAGTGGCAAGGCCGAATGCCACGGCGTCCACCGTCGAACAGCGTTTCTACAGCGCCACCGACGACGACAAACGCGGCATCGTGCGCCAGCTGCTGCGCCAGCGTGAGCTGAAGCAGGCCATCGTCTTCGTCAACAGCAAACTCGGCGCCGCGCGGCTGGCGCGGTCCTTCGAGCGCGACGGCCTGCGCACGCAAGCGCTGCACGGCGACAAGAGCCAGGACGAGCGCCTGAAGGCGCTGGCTGCCTTCAAGGCCGGCGAGGTCGACCTGCTGGTGGCCACCGACGTGGCGGCACGGGGCCTGGACATCGCCGACCTGCCGGCGGTCTTCAACTTCGACGTGCCTTTCAATGCCGAGGACTATGTGCACCGCATCGGCCGCACCGGCCGTGCCGGCGCCTCGGGCCTGGCGGTGACGCTGGTCACGCGCGACGACAGCCGCCTGGTGTCGGACATCGAGAAGCTGATCAAGAAGACGATCGAGATCGAGCCCTTCGAACTCGAGGACGACCGCCCGCGCCGGCCGCCGCGCCGCCGCGACGACGAGGAC
>JBASTF010000314.1:0-11217 GCA_049274755.1 Rubrivivax sp.
AACTGCGGCGCATCCTGATTGCCGGTGCCGCCGTTTGGATCGCCTACCAGGTGCTGGGGCGCACTTTGCTCTCGTTCTTGCTCGGCACCGGCGCGATGCCCCCGAACGACCTCGAGCGCCTGCTGGACTGCATCTCCTGGATGCTGTGCTCGGCACCGGCGATGGCTGCCATCCCCTATCTGTTCCGCCTGCAATACACCTTGAACGACTATCGCTGGCCGGCCTACATTGGCGGTGCAGTGCCGCTGGTGTACGGTGCGACGAGCAGCCTGCTGCTGCCACGGTTGGGGCTGCTGGCCCTGCCGCTGGCACTGGCCGTGGCCTGGTGGCTGGCCTTGGGTGGGGCGATGCTGGCTCTGCGGAAGAATCGCGGCAGTTCGCCATCCTCGTCGCCCGATGGACCGCCCCCGACATGAACTGCAAACCGAAGCAAAGCCCCTGGAACCATGAATGAGGCGCTTCTCGTCGTCGAGTGCCTGATCTTCGCTTTCGGCTTCAGGTACATCTTCGCCCGCGACCGCCTGATCGGCACCTACTTCTTCTTTCTGTTCCTCTACGCCTTTCCTGCACAGGCCGGCTACCTGTACTTCAGCGAGGCTTCCGTGCTGATCCTGGCATATTTCGACGAAGCACCCTGGCTGCCGTCGACGATGCTGATCACGATGTCGGCGGCCAGCTTTTTTCTTCTCTTCGTGTTCGCACGGCACCGGATCACGCAACTCATCCCGGTGCAGTTGCTGGTGCGCCGGCCCCGCAGCCCGCGCGCGGCGGCGCAGTTGGCACTCGCCATCGTGGTGCCCGCCATCGGCTACGTGCTGCTGTACTTCGTGCTGAACTTCGGCGACATCAGCTGGTTCACGGCACAGGACGAGGACCTGCTGAGCCAGAGCTTCGGCTTCCGCTTGTTCATCGGCTTCTTCAAGATGATGGTCGGCCTGGTGGTGGTGCTGTATGCACTGGCTCGCCATCGCCGGGGGTTTTTCTCGCCACATGCAGCCTGGGCGATGTTCGCCCTTTGCGCCGCGCTCTTTGTCGTCATCTCGTTCCGCCTAGGCAACCGCACCGACCTGCTGGCCGTGGGCCTGGGCATCGCGATCTTCGAAAGTCTGAACGTCCGCCTGGGTTGGCGCACGCTGCTCAAGGCGGGGGCGGGCGCGCTCGGCCTGCTGGCGCTGCTGCTGGTGATCGAGGCGCTTCGCTACGGCGAGGACTCGCAGTCGGTCGACCTTGCCACGGCCGTGCTGGCCAAGGACTACTACGCACCGGCGCACATGCTGTTCGCCGCGGTGGCCTACGCTCACGTCGACCCTGTCGAAGTCGTGCGCTCGAACACAGCCAATGCGCTGATCATGCTGGGCGTGCCCTATCTGCAGGCCACCGTGACGGACCTCTTCCGGCCGGACCTGGCGACACGCAGCGCGGGCTATGCGTTTTACATCTTCACCGAGGGGTATCTCTTTGCCGGGCCGTTCGGCTTCCTTTACAACGGCCTGGTGCCGCTGGCCGGCCTGCTGCTGTGGCGCAAACTGGCATCGTCCAACGACAAGCAACTCAATGCCGTGCTGATTGCGTTGATGGGCTGCATGATCGTCAATGTGGTGCGCGGCCAGAGTTCGTACTTCATCAAGTACCTGTACACCTTCATCCTGCCCTCGCTGCTCGTCTACGCGAGCCTGGCAGGTGTGGCGCTGCGTTTGCGACTGACGACGTCACGCCGGGCCGGGCATGGTGTGTCCAGGCCCCACGGAGCGCCCGGCCGATGAGCGAAGTTGCCGGCGCGGCCGTGCGCGAGATTCTGGTCTTCCGTTCCGCTGCACTGGGGGACTTCATACTGGCCACACCAGCGCTGGCGGCCGTGCGGAGACAGTTCCCCGGGCGCCGCATCGTGCTCCTCACCACCACGTCGGCCAGCAAGGAACAGCGCGCCAAGGTGGCTGCTTATGCGGGAAACAGCCCGGCGCTCCAGCACAGCCTGCCATGGACGGCGATGGCCACACCGCATCTGCTCGACGAGACGCTGGTTGTACCCGACCTCGCCTCCAGGCAGGGGCTGCGCCTGGCCCGCGCGCAGCTTCGCGGCCGGCACTTCGAGTGCGCACTGATGCTGCTCGACCCGGCTTCGCCCTGGCCGGGCCGAGTCAAAAAGTGGGCGATGCTGAAGTGGGTGACCGGCGGCGCGACTGTGCTGGGCTGGCGCGCGCGCGGGTCGTTCAACGGTGATCGCGAGCGCCTTCGCGCACGAAGCCTGCTGGGGCACCACGTGCACGGACCCATGCAGTTCCTGCGCGAGATGAAACCACCGCGCATGCACGACGCTGCCGATATCCGTTTCGACCTGCGGCCAGGCGCCGATGCGCAGTGCTGGGCCCAGGACTGGGCGCGGACC
The DNA here is from genome assembly GCA_049274755.1 of Rubrivivax sp. GTDB lineage: Bacteria > Pseudomonadota > Gammaproteobacteria > Burkholderiales > Burkholderiaceae_C > Rubrivivax. The sequence continues at coordinate 2,387 of JBASTF010000314.1, forward strand.
CATGCCATCGGCCTGCGTGTGGTGGCCGTCGCCCCCGGGTCGATCCAGCCGCACAAACGCTGGCCCATCGAACGTTTCGAGGCGCTGTGCCGGTCGCTGCTCGACGAATTCGGCGACATCCTGTTGCTGGTGATCGGCACACCAACGGACCGCGAACTCGGGCAACGACTCGCTGCTCTGGCGCCGCGGCGCATCCTGAACCTGGCCGGCGAGTCGTCGATTGCGCAGTCCGCGGCGCTGCTGGCGCGTTGTGCTCTGCTGGTGGGCAACGATGGCGGTGCAATGCACCTCGGCGACGCGATGGGAGCACGTGTGGTCTCCATCGTGCCGGGGCTGGAGTTTCCTGATTCCATCGAGCCATGGCACAACGCGGACCGCGCTGTGCGCCACCCCGTGCCCTGCGCTCCTTGCTACAGCTTCTCTCACTGCCCCGTTGCGCACAACGCGTGCATGCGTGAACTGCCGCTGGAGCCTGTGCTCCATCAGTGTCGGCGTGCATTGACCGAGTGACTGCCGCCAAAAGGGCCTGCAGCAAGGGCCTAGAATTGCAGGGCTGGGTCCTCATCCGACATGGCGGCGTTGCGACGGCTGGCCGCAGTCTGAGGTACCGGTTTCCGGGTGGGCCTTGGGACAGTTCGGCCTGCGTCCGCTTCGAGCCGTTGCAAGCGCGGGCCGAGGTCTAACCCCCTAACGTCTCCCTAGCCAGACCACCATGCGCAACTACAGCGAACGCAAGCGAATCCTCGTCACCGGCGGCGCCGGCTTTCTCGGTTCCCACCTGATCGACCGCCTGATCGCCCGCGGCGACGAGGTGGTCTGCGCCGACAACCTGTTCACCGGCGCCAAGCGCAATATCGAGCATCTGCTCGGTCATCCGCGCTTCGAGTTCTTGCGTCATGACGTGACCTTTCCGCTGTACGTCGAGGTCGACCAGATCTTCAACCTGGCCTGCCCGGCCAGCCCCATCCACTACCAGCACGACCCCGTCCAGACCACGAAGACCAGCGTGCACGGCGCGATCAACATGCTGGGTCTGGCCAAGCGCCTGCGTGCCCGCATCTTCCAGGCCAGCACCAGCGAGGTCTATGGCGACCCGTCGGTGCATCCGCAGACCGAGGCGTACTGGGGCAATGTGAACCCGATCGGGCTGCGCAGCTGCTACGACGAAGGCAAGCGCTGCGCCGAGACGCTGTTCTTCGACTACCACCGCCAGCATGGCCTGGACATCCGTGTCGGGCGCATCTTCAACACCTATGGCCCGCGCATGCATCCCAACGACGGCCGGGTGGTCAGCAACTTCATCGTCCAGGCGCTGCGCGGTGAGCCGATCACGCTGTACGGCGATGGCCAGCAGACACGAAGCTTCTGTTATGTCGACGACCTGATCGAAGGTTTCCTGCGTTTCATGGACCAACCGGGCGGCGCGGACGGAGCGCCCGGCTTTCCCGGCCCGATCAACCTCGGGACACCGCGCGAGTTCACGATCCGGCAGTTGGCGGAACTGGTGCTGGAGATGACCAACTCCAGTTCGCCCCTGGTGTTCCAGCCGCTGCCGTCCGACGACCCGATGCAGCGCAAGCCCGACATCACGCTGGCGCGCGAGAAGCTCGGCTGGGAGCCGCTGGTGCCGCTGGAACAGGGGCTGAAGAGCACGATCGCCTACTTCGACGGCCTGCTCAGCAAGGAAGGCTGAGCACGCGCCCATGAACGTCTGGATCGTCAACCCCTACGGCACGGTGCCGGGGGAAGGCTGGCGCGACTACCGCAGCTACATGCTGGCCCTGGCGCTGCACGCGCGCGGCCACCAGGTGCGCTGGTTCCTGTCGGACTTCGTGCACCGTTCGAAAACCTACCGTCAGGCCGGCAGCCACAGCATGAAGCCGGGGCTGGAGGTCACGGCGCTGCATGCCAGCGCCTACAGCAGCAACATCTCGCTGGACCGCATCCGCTACGAGCGTTCGTTCGGGCGCAGCTTTGCGCAGGCATCGGCCGAACTCCCGAAACCCGACGTGGTGGTGCTGGCCGACCCGTCGCTGTTCTACTCCGCCCCCGTGCTGCGCTACTGCCGCAGCAGCGGCTGCAAGCTCGTGCTCGACGTGATCGATCTTTGGCCCGAGCTCTTCGCCGTCGTGTTGCCGAAGCCGCTGCGACGGTTGCAGGGCGCCATCTTCGCGCCGCTGTACAACCGCCGCCGGCGCCTGGCTGCAGCGGCCGATGGCGTGGTGGCCGTCACCGGCGACTACCTCGACACCGTGTGCCCGGCCACCAGCCATCCGGCCAAGCCGCGCCAGGTGGCGTACTGGGGCGTGGATCTGGCGGACTTCCGCAACGCCAGCAGTCCTGCCGGCCTGGGCCGGCGCATGCACGGCGTGCGCGATGATGCCGCGCTGGTGGTGGCCTACGCCGGCACGCTGGGCGACGCCTACGACATGTCGCTGCTGGAGCAGGCGGTGGAGCACGTCGCCGCCAGCGGCAAGCCGGTGCGCTTCGTCGTCGCCGGCGATGGCCCCAAACGCGAGCGTTTCGAGGCCCTGGCCGCACGGCTGCCCGGCACGCTGCGGTTTCTGGGCCCGGTGGATGCCCGCGACCTCGCGGCCGTCTATGCAGACTGCGATGTCGGGCTGATGTCCTACGTCACCGGCTCGACCGTGTCGATGCCGATCAAGTTCTACGACTACCTGGCGGCGGGCCTCGCGATCCTGAACTCGCTCGGCCGCGAAGCCGGACAGTTCGTCGAGCGCACCGAGATCGGGCTGAACTACGTGCCGCAAGACTTGTCGTCGCTGATGCAAGGTCTGGAGCAGCTCGCCTCGCAGCCCGCGATGCTGGCCCTCTGCAAGGCCAACGCGCTGCAGCTGGCCGAGGAGTTCGATTCGCGCCGGCAGCACGACCGCTTCGCCGCTTTCGTCGAAAGCGTCGTCGCCAGCCCCGCCTGAGTTGCGCGACCCATGGTGACAGCGGCCGCACCGCACGGTGCACCCGAACGCCGATGCGACAATGCCGGCACGATGCCTCCGCAGCCCTGCGCAACCCCGGCCGATCTGCACGCCCTGGCGGAACATGTGCGTGCCGCGCGTGTGCTGACGGTCGGCGACGCCATGCTCGACCGCTACTGGTTCGGTTCGGTCGACCGGGTGTCGCCGGAAGCGCCGGTGCCGGTCGTGCGCGTGAGCCGCGAGGACGAGCGCCTCGGTGGTGCTGCGAACGTGGCCTTGAACGTCGGCCGGCTCGGCGCCACGTCGACGCTGCTGACGGTGGTCGGCGACGACGAGCCGGCGCGACGGTTGCGCCAGCTGCTGCAGGCCTCGGGCATCCAGCCCATGCTCGACGTCGACCCCCAGCTCTACACGATCGTGAAGCTGCGTGTCGTGGGCCGTGGGCAGCAGTTGTTGCGTGTGGATTTCGAGAACGAGCCGAATCGCGAAGTCCTGGCCGGCATGCTGGGGCGCTACGAAGCGGCATTGCCCGAACACAGTGCCGTGCTGTTCAGCGACTACGGCAAGGGCGGCCTGACGCACATCCCGCAGATGATCGCGCTGGCGCGGTCCGCCGGCCGGCCGGTGCTGGTCGACCCCAAGGGCAGCGACTGGAGCCGCTACCGCAGCGCCTCGGTGATCACGCCCAACCGCGCCGAGCTGGCCCAGGTCGTCGGCCCCTGGACGGACGAGTCCGACCTGCAACGCCGCGCGCAGGCCTTGCGCCAGGACCTCGGCTTCACCAGCCTGCTGCTGACACGCAGCGAGGAAGGCATGTCGGTGTTCGACGCACAAGGCCACCTGCAGGTCGCGGCCCAGGCCCGCGAGGTGTTCGACGTCACGGGCGCCGGCGACACCGTCATCGCGACGATGGCCGTGCTGATCGCCGCCGGGCTGAGCGTGCGCGAGGCCATGCCCTGGGCCAACCGCGCCGGCGGCATCGTCGTCGGCAAGTTCGGCACCGCCAGCGTGACGGCCGCGGAGCTCTTTGTGCAGGAGGCGGGACGATGAGGGTGGTGGTGACCGGCGCGGCCGGCATGATCGGCAGCAACCTGGTGCACGGGCTCAACGCTCGCGGCATCGACGACATCATTGCCGTCGACGAACTGACGGACGGCAGCAAGTACCGCAACCTGCTCGGCGCGCGCATTGCCGACTACTTCGACCGCAACGAGTTCTACACACGTTTTGCACGCGGCGACTTCGGCAGCGTCGAGGCCGTGTTCCACGAAGGGGCCTGCTCCGACACGATGGAGCACAACGGCCAGTACATGATGGAGACGAACTACCGCTGCTCGATGGCGCTGCTGGATGCCTGCGCGCAACAGCGCACGCGGCTGCTGTATGCGTCGTCGGCTGCCACCTATGGCGGCAGCGCGGTGTTCCGAGAGGAACCGCAGCACGAGCGGCCGCTGAACGTCTACGGCTACTCGAAACTGCTGTTCGACGAGGTGGTACGGCGCCGGCTCGGCGAGTCCCGCACCCAGGTTGTCGGCTTCCGCTACTTCAACGTCTACGGTCCGCGCGAGCGCCACAAGGGGCGGATGGCCTCGGTTGCGTTCCACCACTTCAACCAGTTCGGCGACAACGGCAAGGTGCGCCTCTTCGGCGCCTACGGCGGTTACGGGCCGGGCCAGCAGTCGCGGGACTTCATCCACGTCGACGACGTCGTCGCGGTGAACCTGTGGTTCTTCGACCGGCCGGCGGCGAGCGGCATCTTCAACCTGGGCACCGGTCGCGCACAACCGTTCAACGATGTGGCGCAAGCCGTGGTCAGCACGATGCAGGCCCGCACCGGCGCCGAACCGCAGCCGCTGGCGGCGCTGGTCGAGCAACGCCTGGTCGAGTACACAGAGTTCCCGCAGGCTCTGGTCGGCAAGTACCAGTGCTTCACGCAAGCCGATCTGGGCCGGCTGCGCGACGCCGGCTGCGATCACCGCTTCGCCGACGTGGCGACCGGCGTGCAGCGCTACGTGACGTGGCTGGCCGAGCAGCCGGCCTACTGAACCCCGGGCGACACCTCGCACAGAACAGCCGCCGATGCTGCCCCTGCACTACCTGATGATCGCCACGCGGCGGCTCGCACAGTTGTCGCCGCGGGTGAAGTTCTGGGTGATGGTCGGCTTCGACGCGGTGCTGCTCCCGGCCTGCATGGTGTTGGCCGTGGCGTTGCGGCTCGGTTCGCCGGAGCATGCATTGGAGACCTATCTGCCGCTGCAGGTGGTGCTCGCCTGGCTGAGCCTGCCGGTGCTCGGGGCCGTCGGGCTATACCGCACCGTCGTCCGCTACATCGACCTGCGTGTGTTGGCCGCAGCCGGCAGCGCGCTGGCCGTGGTGGCGCTGATCCTGTACGCCCTGGCCCAGGGCCTGGGTTTCACGGTCTTGCCGCGTTCTGCGATCCTGATCTTCTGGTTTGTCGCTTTTGCGTACGTCGTGATTTCGCGCTTCGTGGCGCGCTCGGTGCTGCGGCGCAGCCTGAAACGCGGCGAGCGCCCGCGGGTGCGCGCTGCCGTCTACGGCGCCGGCGACGCTGGCGTGCAACTGGTGCAGGCCATGCGCTACAGCGTGGAGTACCAGCCCGCCTGCTTCCTGGACGACAACCCGCTGCTGCGGGGCAAGTGGGTCAGCGGCCTGCGGGTCTACGCCCCCGAGGACCTGGACGAGGCCGTCCTGCGCCACGAAGTGGCCGAGATCGTCGTCGCCATCCCCTCGTCCACCGCCACGCAGAAGCGCCAGCTGATCGCCCGCGTGGAAGGCAGCGGCATGCCGGTGAAGATCCTGCCCGGCATCTTCGATATGGTGGACGGCAAAGCGGCGGTGGCCGACATCCGCAACCTCGACGTGGCCGACCTGCTGGGCCGCGACCCCGTGCCGCCGGACGCGGCCCTGTTCTCGCGCAATATCGCCGACAAGGTCGTCCTGGTGACGGGCGCAGCCGGCTCCATCGGCAGCGAACTGTGCCGCCAGGTGCTGAGCCAGCGGCCCAAGCGCCTGGTGCTGCTGGACCATTCCGAGTTCGGCCTGTACAGCATCGACCAGGAACTCGGCCATGCCGCGAACGGCGTGCCCATCGTTGCGCGGCTCGGTTCGGTGCTGGACCAGAAGCTGCTGACCGAGGTGTTCAAGCAAGAGGGCGTGCACACCGTGTACCACGCCGCGGCCTACAAACACGTGCCGATGGTGGAAGCCAACATCGAGCAAGGTCTGCGCAACAACGTGCTCGGCACGCTGCACGTCGCACGCGCGGCGCAGACCGCCGGCATCGAGACCTGCGTGCTGATCTCCACCGACAAGGCGGTGCGACCGACCAATGTGATGGGCGCTTCCAAGCGTGTCGCGGAACTGATCTTCCAGGCCGCTGCGCTGAAAGGCAACACCACCGTGTTCGCCATGGTGCGCTTCGGCAACGTGCTCGGTTCGTCAGGGTCGGTGGTGCCCTTGTTCCGCAGGCAGATCCAGGCCGGCGGCCCGGTCACGATCACCCACCCGGACATCGTGCGCTACTTCATGCTGATCCCCGAAGCTGCGCAACTGGTGATCCAGGCCGGCGCGATGGCCCGCGGCGGCGAGGTATTCGTGCTGGACATGGGCGAACCGGTGCGCATCGCCGACCTCGCGCGGTCGATGATCCGCTTGTCCGGGCTCACCGAAAAGACCGGCGACAACCCAGGCGGCGACGTCGAGATCCTGGCCGTCGGGCTGCGCCCCGGCGAGAAGCTCTACGAAGAACTGCTGATCGGCGATCACGTCGTTCCCAGCGGCCACCCGCGCATCCTGTGTGCGCGTGAACGCCACATCGAACCGGCACTGCTCGACAAGATGCTGGCGACACTGGGCCAGGCCTGCGACGGCGGCGACACCGAGTCGATGCTGCGCCAGATGCGTAACCTGGTGCCGGAGTTCCGCCCAGCCGATGAGGTAAACGCCGAGGCCCAGCGCGCGCGACCCGAACGCTGAGCGCGGCGTGCGCTCAGCGCGTGACGGTGTCGGGCTGTAGCTGCTCGCGCGACGCGACACGCAGCACCGTCAAGCCGGTCTGCCTGGCCAGCCCGAGCACGTGCGCCTGCAGTTCCTCGGCAACGTCAGGCATCGCGACGATGATGTGGGTCGCGCCTTCGGCGATGTGCGGCAGCAGCAGGTCGGATGTGCGCCCCTGGACGTTGACACCGGCGACGCGCAGGCCTTGTTTGTCGGGGTCATCGTCCAGCAGCATCAACACCTCCCAGCCGTCGCGGCGGTTCAGCGACGCAATCAGCCGGCGCCCGGCATCGCCGGCGCCGACGACGATCGCACGGCGCGTCGGACCACCGTCCCCACTGGTGCGCGCGCGCGCTGTTTCCCACAACATGCGGTACAGCATGCGCGCCATGCTCAGCCCGACGATGCTGAACCAGGGGTGCAGCAGCAACACGGCACGCGCCACGCCACTCAGTTGGGCCATCAGCACGGCAACCGCGCTGATCAGGCCGGCCAGCAGACAGGCGAGCGCGATGCGCCGCAAGTCGTCGAAGCCGAAGAAGCGCCACAGGCCGCGCGGCACGCCGGCCAGGCCCAGCGTCAGCACGTACATGGCAACGACGCCGAGCGACACGTAATCGTCGTACCAGGGCCGTCCAGGCTGCCAGCGTTCGAAGCCCAGCCTGAAGAGATAGGTCAGATGCCAGCAGGCGAACACGATGCCGGCATCGACGAAACTGGCCAGCACACGCCGGCGCGGCCGGATCGCCGACATCTGCCGGTCCAGCCAGCGCCACCAGGGGCTGCTGTCGACGGGCAGGTCCTGCCGCCGGCGGCTGCCACCGTCCGGCGCAAACACCGTGCGCAGCGTCAAGCCCAGCACCCGCAGGTCGTTGACCAGGGACGAGTTGTCGACATAGTGCAGGGCGTAACGCAGTTTGGTCGGCAGAACGACGTGTACATATTCGCTCTCCGGGTCGGCCGCACGCGACAGCAGGTCGCCTTCGTTGCGGTAGCGGACCGACGCGAAGTCGGTGATGCCGGGCCGCACGCTGAGCAGCCGGCGCCGTATCTCCTCGGGGTACAGCGCGACATAACGTGGCACCTCGGGCCGCGGCCCGACCAGGCTCATCGTGCCCCGCAGCACGTCGATCAATTGCGGCAACTCGTCCAGCTTGTAGCGGCGCAGCCAGGTGCCAACCCGGGTGACGCGGGCGTCGCCTGCCACAGTGATCTCAGCAGCGCCGGCCAGTTGCTGCGTCACCATCGTGCGGAACTTGAAGATGCGGAAGTGCTTGCCATGCCGACCGACGCGGACCTGGCGGTAGAACACCGGGCCCGGGCTGTCGAGCTTGACGAGCAGGGCGACCACGACGAACAGCGGCCATAGCAGCAGCAGCCCGGCGAGCGCTGCTGTCAGGTCCAGCAGCCGCTTCAGCATGCCAGCACCGCGCCAGTGCGCCCGCGGCCTGTGCTGCCGGGGGGTCGGAGGGGCCGGATGCTGGACGTCATGACCGGATTATCCGCCGCCGGTCAGGCCGAATAAACTTCGAGCATGCACCGTCGATCCCACCCCAAGCCAGACACGGCGGCCCTGCGCCTGCTGGCTGCCATGGCACTGCTGGCTGCCCCGGTCTCCGCCTGGGCCTACATCGGGCCCGGGCTCGGCGCCGGCGTGGTGGCCGCCGTGCTCGGCGTGCTGGCGGGCCTGATGATGCTCGTCGTCGGTGTGTTCTGGTATCCGCTGAAGCGGCTGTGGCAACGATGGCGGGGACGTCGGCGTTGATCCTGGCCCTGGCGGCGGGGCTGCTACTCGGCTGGGCCTTGTCGCTGGCGCTCTGGCGCCTGGCGGCCCGCGCGACGCGGTGCGGTGTGCCAGTCCGCATCGCGACCTTGTTG
>JBASTF010000315.1:0-2517 GCA_049274755.1 Rubrivivax sp.
GCCATCGGCCGCGGCCAGCGAGGCCTGCAGCAGCGTCGACGCGCTGGTGGCGCCGGACAGGATCCGTTCACGGGCGCCACCAAGGTCGGGCGCTGCGCGGTGTGCTAAACTCATTGGGTTTGTCTCGGGGCGGGTGCCGTCAGGTACCGGGTCGTCATCCGCAACGAAGCGAACAAATCGCGAATCCGGCCTCTGAGGTGTCGCTGCAGTCGGTCACGAATCAAAACGGTTCGTCACCTGCAGCGATGAAGCGCCGGAATTCTAGACCCAACCTTCGGAGTTTTCTGATGTCTGTCTCCATGCGTGAAATGCTGGAAGCGGGTGTGCATTTCGGCCACCAAACGCGCTTCTGGAACCCCAAGATGGCCCCGTACATCTACGGCCATCGCAACAAGATCCACATCATCAACCTCGAGAAGACGCAGCCGCTCTTCGAGGATGCGATGAAGTTCATCCGCCAGCTGTCGGCCCGCCGCGGCACCGTGCTGATGATCGGCACCAAGCGCCAGGCGCGCGAGGTCATCTCGCTGGAAGCCCAGCGTTGCGGCATGCCCTTCGTCGACCAGCGCTGGCTCGGCGGCATGCTGACCAACTTCAAGACGGTCAAGGGCTCGCTGAAGAAGCTGAAGGACATGCAGGCGACCAAGGAAGCCGGCACCGACGCGATGATCAAGAAGGAAGCCCTGCTGTTCGACCGCGAGCTGGTGAAGCTCGAGAAGGACATCGGCGGCATCCAGGACATGGGCGCGCTGCCGGACGCGATGTTCGTCATCGACGTCGGCTACCACAAGATCGCCGTTGCCGAAGCCAAGAAGCTGGGCATCCCGGTCATCGGCGTCGTCGACACCAACCACTCGCCGCAAGGCATCGACTACATCATCCCCGGCAACGACGACTCGGCCAAGGCCGTGGCGCTGTACGCCCGCGCCGTCGCTGACGCCGTGCTCGAAGGCAAGGCCAGCGCGACCAACGAGGTCGTGCAGGCGGTGTCCGGCGGCGACGAGTTCGTCGAGGTCCGCGAAGAGGCCTGATCTGCGGCGGGGCGGCAACGCCCCGCGCCTGCCTTTGGGAACGCCGCAGCCGCGGCGTTCCTGCCATTGAATCTGGAGAAAGACGTATGCCCGCAATCACTGCAAGCATGGTGGCCGAGCTGCGCGCCAAGACCGACGCGCCGATGATGGAGTGCAAGAAGGCACTGACCGAGGCCGACGGCGACGCCGAGCGCGCCGAGGAGATCCTGCGTGTCAAGCTCGGCAACAAGGCCGGCAAGGCCGCTGCGCGCATCACCGCCGAAGGTGTGGTCTCGTCGGCCGTGGACGGCGCAACCGGTGCGCTGATCGAGGTCAACTGCGAGACCGACTTCGTCTCGAAGAACGACTCCTTCCTGGCCTTCGTGAAGAGCTGCGCCACGCTGGTGGCCCAGCACAACCCCGCCGACGTGGCCGCGCTGTCGGTGCTGCCGCTGGCCCAGGACGGCTTCGGCCCGACCGTGGAAGACGTGCGCAAGGGCCTGATCGGCAAGATCGGCGAGAACATGGCGATCCGCCGCTTCAAGCGCTACGCCGGCGGCGGCATGCTGTCGACCTACCTGCACGGCACGCGCATCGGCGTCATCGTCGAGTTCGACGGCAGCGACGTCGCGGCCAAGGACGTGGCGATGCACGTGGCGGCGATGAAGCCGGCCGCGCTGTCCTCGGCCGAAGTGCCGGCCGACATCGTCGAGAAGGAACGCAAGATCGCTGCCGAGAAGGCTGCTGAAAGCGGCAAGCCGGCCGACATCGTCGCCAAGATGGTCGAAGGCTCGGTGCAGAAGTTCCTGAAGGAAGTGTCGCTGCTCGACCAGGTTTTCGTGAAGGCCGCCGACGGCAAGCAGACGGTCGCCGCCTACCTGAAGAGCGCCGGCACCGCGGTGAAGGGCTTCACGCTCTACGTCGTCGGCGAAGGCATCGAAAAGAAGGTCGACGACTTCGCTGCCGAAGTGGCGGCCCAGGTCGCTGCAGCCAAGGCGCAGTAAGCGCCACAAGGCGGAAACAAAGGGGGCCGGGCGCCCCCTTACACTTCGCTCCCCACCCACCCGCGAATTCGAAGAGGGTCTTCCCGCATGGCGGCATACAAGCGCATCCTGCTCAAACTGTCGGGTGAGGCGCTGATGGGCGACGACAGCTACGGCATCAACCGCGCCACCATCGTCCGCATGGTGCGCGAGGTGCAGGAAGTGACGCAGATGGGCGTCGAGGTCGCCGTCGTCATCGGCGGCGGCAACATCTTCCGCGGCGTCGCCGGCGGCTCGGTCGGCATGGACCGCGCCACCGCCGACTACATGGGCATGCTGGCGACCGTGCTCAACGCGCTGACACTCCAGGACGCGCTGGAGAAGATCGGCACCCACACCCGCGTGCTTTCGGCCATGGACGTGACCGAGGTCGCCGAGCCGTATGTGCGGCGGCGCGCGATCCGCCACCTCGAGAAGGGCCGCATCGTGATCTTCGCGGCCGGGACCGGCAACCCGTTCTTCAC
>JBASTF010000316.1:0-2905 GCA_049274755.1 Rubrivivax sp.
GCGCCGCCCTGGGTGCGGTAGCGCAGCAGCGGGTGGGCGGCGGCCATGGCCTCGGCCTGGGCCGGGTCGTGGCTCAGCGCGACGAAGCGGCGGTCCATCTCCTCGAGGCTGATGTTCAGTACCAGCCGGCCTTCGTTGAGCATCATCACGTCGGACAGCAGGGTCTCGATCTCCTCGACCTGGTGCGTCGAGATCAGCACGCTGCGCTGGCCGTCGCACCACTCGTCGATCAGCATCTCGTAGAAGCTCTTGCGCGACAGCACGTCCAGGCCCAGCGTCGGCTCGTCCAGCACCATCACACGCGCGTCGATGGCGGCGATCAGCGCCAGGTGCAGCTGCACGACCATGCCCTTGGACAAGGCCTTGACCTTGTGCGACAAGGTGACGCTGGTGCGCTTCAGCAGCGTCTCGGCACGGGCGGCGTCGAACTTCGGATGCAGGCCTTGCATCAGCTGGATCAGCTGGTCGACACGGGCCCAGCGCGGCAGAATGGCCACGTCGGGGATGTAGCACAGCGACTCCAGCATCTGCACCCGCTGCCGGCGTGGCTGCAGGCCGAGCACGTTCAGGCTGCCGTCGTGTGGCGCCAGCCCCACCAGGGCCTTCATCAGGCTGGTCTTGCCGGCGCCGTTGTGGCCCAGCAGGCCAACGACACGCCCCGGGGCGATGCTGAAACTCACGTCGTCGACGGCACGCTTGCTGCCGTAACGCACGCTCAGACCTTGCGCCTGGATCAGCGCGGCTTCGGTGTTCATCGGTCCTCCCAGCTCAGTTGTTCGGGGCTGATCTCCAGCCGGCGCAGCCGTTCACGCAGCCGCGGCCATTCGTCGTTCAGGAAACGTTTGCGCTCGCTGGCCTTCAGCCGTTCGCGGGCGCCAGGGCGCACGAACAGGCCGAGGCCGCGCCGGTTCTCGAGCAGGCCCTCGTCGCCCAGGGCCTGCAGCGCACGGTTCACCGTCAGCGGGTTCAGCAGGTACTGGCCGGCCAGCGTGCGCACCGAGGGCATCGGTTCGCCGTCTCCGGGCTGGCCGTCCAATAGCTGGGACGCGAGGCGGTCGGCCAGTTGCTGGTAGATCGGCAGCTTGTCATCCCAGGCCATCATCATGGGCGCTCGCAGGTGTGTTGCTGATGTAGCACACCATAACAGCGCAAACCGGCACCGGTCACCGCCGCTGCGACAGGCTGCAGCGCAGTCCGACGAACTGCATCCGGCAGCGCGGACGGTTCCGGGCTCTACATCGAGGCTTCCAGCATCTCGCGGTAGTCCTCGCGCGTGGCGATGCGCGGGTTGGTCTTGTGGCAGTGGTCGGCCATCGCGCCGTCGATGATCTTCTCGAACAGCGCCGGCGTCACGCCCATCGCTGCCAGTCCGGCCGGCAGGCCGAGGCGGGCGTTCAATGCACGCAGCGCTTCGGCGAGTTCGGTGCCGCGGCTGTCGCAGCCACCGATGCCGACGGCCTGTGCCATGCGTTGCAGCCGCTGCTCACGCTGCATGCTGTCGGCGCCGGCGTTGAACAGCACGACGGCGGGCAGGAACATCGCATTCAGCGTGCCGTGGTGCAGGCGCGGGTTGGCGCCGCCCAGGCTGTGGCTCAGCGAATGCACGCAGCCCAGGCCCTTCTGGAAGGCCATCGCACCTTGCATGCTGGCGCTCATCATGTTCCAGCGGGCCTCGCGGTCCTGGCCGTTGCGTGTGGCACGTTCGACATGGCCCCAGCCACGGGCCAGGCCGTCGAGCGCGATGCCGTCGGCCGGCGGGTTGACGGCCGGCGCCATGAAGGTTTCCATGCAATGCGCGATGGCGTCCATGCCGGTGGCGGCGGTCAGCAGCGGCGGCAGGCCCAGCGTCAGCGCCGGGTCCAGCAGCGCGGCCTTGGGCATCAGGTGCCAGCTGTGGAACCCCAGCTTGCGGCCGTCGTCGACGATGACGATGGCGCCACGCGCCACCTCGCTGCCGGTGCCGGCCGTCGTCGGCACGGCGATCAGCGGCGCCACACGTTCGCTGATCCTGGGGCTGCCGCCTTCGATCGTCGCGTAGGTCTTCAGCGGGCCCGGATGCGTGGCGGCGATGGCCACGCCCTTGGCCAGGTCGATGCTGGAGCCGCCACCCACGGCCACCAGGCCGTCGCAGCCCGCTTCGTGATAGACGGCGACGGCGGCACGCACCGCGGCTTCGGTGGGGTTGGACGGTGTCTGGTCGAACACTGCATGCGGCAGGCCGGCCAGCGCATCCAGGGCCGGCTGCAGCACGCCGGCGGCGCGCACACCGGCATCGGTCACCACCAGCGGCTTCTTCATGCCGGTGCGTTCGCACTCGGCCGGCAGCAGGGCGACGACGCCGAAGTCGATGTCGATCTGGGTGAGGTAGAGGATGCGTGCCATGGCGCCAGTATGCTACGGGCCCTCGTGGGAACCCGATTGCTGACACCTGCCATGGCCGGCCTGCTGGAGCGCATCCGGCGCGCCGAACGCCAGCCCTTCCATGCGATGACGCCGGCCCAGGCGCGCGCCAGCTACGAAGCCGCAGCCGAAGTGCTGGAGCCGCCCCGCGCGGCCTTGCCGCGTGTCGAAGACATCCAGCTGCCGGCCGCCGACGGCACGCCGCTGCGTGCGCGGCTGTATGCACCGTCGCTGGCGAACAAGCTGCCGCTGTTGCTGTACCTGCATGGCGGCGGCTTTGTCATCGGCAGCCTGGAGACCCACGACAGCCTGTGCCGCCAGCTGGCGCTGCGCAGCGGTGGTGCCGTCGTGGCGCTGGACTACCGGCTGGCGCCCGAACACCGTTTCCCGACCGCCGTCGACGATGCCTGGGCAGCGCTGCAATGGCTGGCTGCGCAGGCCGCTTCGCTGGGGCTGGACGGCAGCCGGCTTGCCGTGGCCGGCGACAGCGCCGGCGGCACGCTGG
>JBASTF010000317.1:0-2672 GCA_049274755.1 Rubrivivax sp.
GCGTTGTCCGCCGCACCGGGGCTGCCGGCCGTCGTCGCACTGCGTGGCCTGCTCGCGGCCGCGTTTGCCACCGCCGAGGTCTTCCTGCCGCTGTACCTGACACGTGAACAAGGCTGGACACTCGCCCAGGCCGGGCTGACGCTGAGCGCGGGCGCCGTGTTGTGGAGCGCCGGCAGCGCGGTGCAGGCGCGCATCCAGGCCCAGGCCGCTCGACAGCACGCGCTGCAGGCCGGTTTCGGCAGCGTCTCGGCCGGGCTGGCGCTGATCGGCCTGCAACAACTCGCCGGCCTGCCGGCCTGGTGTGTGGTGCCGGGCTGGGCGCTCGCCGGCTTCGGCATCGGCCTGGCCTTCCCGATGCTGTCGGTGCTGACGCTGGGCCTGTCGGCGCCGGGTGAACAGGGGCGCAATGCGTCGGCGCTGCAACTCGGCGACGCACTGTGCAGCAGCGCCGTGCTGGCCGTGGCCGGCGCGCTGTTCACGCTGCTCGGCGACGGCGGCCGCCTCGGCCACACGCTGGTGCTGGCGCTGGCCCTGCTGCTGGCACTGGCCGGCACCTGCCTGGGCCGGCGCGCCTTCGCCGTTGTGCGCTGATTCAGATCAGGCGCGTGCGCCGACTTCGGCCAACTCGCGGGTCCAGGCCCGCGCCTGCTCGCTGAGGCTGATGCCCAGGCCCGGCCGTGTCGGCACGATCATGCGACCGTTGTGGATCTCCAGGCGTTCGTTGAACAGCGGTTCCAGCCAGTCGAAATGTTCGACCCAGGGTTCGGTCGGGTAGACCGCGCCCAGATGCACATGCAGTTCCATCGCGAAGTGCGGCGCCAGCATCACGCCGGCCTGCTCGGCCTGGGCCGCGATCTTCAGGAAGGGTGTGATGCCGCCGACACGGGGGGCGTCAGGCATCAGGTAGTCGGCGGCGCGGTGGCGGATCAGGTCGCCATGTTCTGCCGCGCTGGTCAGCATCTCGCCGGTGGCGATCGGCGTGTCGAACTGCGCCGCCAGCGCGGCATGGCCTTCGTGGTCGTAGGCGTCCAGCGGTTCTTCGATCCACACCAGGTTGAACGGCTCGAAGATGCGGCACATGCGCTGCGCCGTGGGCCGGTCCCATTGCTGGTTGGCGTCGACCATCAGTGCCACGCCGTCGCCCAGGTGTTTGCGCACGGCTTCCACACGCTGCACGTCGATGCTGCCGTCGGGCTGGCCGACCTTGAGCTTGATGCCGCCGATGCCACGTGCGATCGACGCCGCGGCATTGACTTTCAGCTGCTCCAGCGGCGTGTGCAGGAAACCGCCCGAGGTGTTGTAGCAGCGCACCGAGTCGCGGTGCGCGCCCAGCAGCTTGGCCAGCGACAACCCGGCGCGCCTGGCCTTCAGGTCGTACAAGGCCACGTCGAAGGCGCCGATGGCCTGCGTCGCCAAGCCGCTGCGCCCCACCGAGGCCCCCGCCCAGCAGAGCTTGTTCCAGATCTTCGCGATGTCGCTGGGGTCCTCGCCGATCAGCGCCGGTGCCACTTCCTTGGCATGCGCAAACTGGCCCGGCCCGCCGGCACGTTTTGAGTAGCTGAAGCCCAGGCCCTCGTGGCCGTCGGCCGTCTGGATCTCGGCGAACAGCATGGCCACCTCGGTCATAGCCTTCTGGCGCCCGGTCAGCACCTTGGCATCGCTGATTGGCGTGGCCAGCGGCAGAAAACACGAGGAGATGCGCACCCAGGCGATGCGGTCGGCGGAACTCGGGGCAGTGGTGGCGGGGTTCATGGTCGGGTGTATCGTTGATGCGTAACGTTGCCATTGCGGCAAACGTTTCCATGGAAGATTGTTTTATAGAGTAATGATAACGTTATCATGTTGACCTTCGCAACACCAGCCACGCCATGCCCAAGGCCCCCGCCACGAAGTCCGTGACGCTGCACGATGTCGCGCGGGAAGCCGGCGTCTCGCTGATCACCGCGTCGCGCGCACTGGGCCAGCCGGCCCTGGTGTCGCCGGCCACGATCGCCCGGGTGCAGCAGGCCGTGGCGGCCACCGGCTACATCCCCAACCTGCTGGCCGGCGGGCTGAAGTCCAGGCGCAGCCGCATGGTCGCGGCCCTGGTGCCGACGATCTCGGTGGCGCAGTTCCTGCCGACCGTGCAGGCGCTGACCGAGGCGCTGGACGCCGCCGGCTACCAGCTGATCCTGGGCCAGAGCGGCTACGACCATGGCCGCGAAGAAGCGCTGCTGAACACCATGGTCGGCCGCCGGCCCGATGGCATCGTCGTCACCGGCCTCGTGCACTCGCCGGCAGCGCGGGAACGTCTGCTGCAGTTGGGCATTCCCGTGGTCGAGACCTGGGACCTGAGCGACCGCCCCATCGACATGCTGGTCGGCTTTTCGCACCTGAAGGCCGGCAGCGCGGTGGCCGGCTACTTCCTGGCCAAGGGCTGGCAGCGTGTGGGGCTGGCCACCGGCGACGACCACCGCGCCTCGGTGCGGCGCGAAGGCTTTCTGTCGGTGATGGGCCGCGAGCTGCCGACGGCCGTGGTGCCGGCGCCCAGCAGCATGGCCGCCGGCCGGCAGGCCTTGTCGTCCCTGCTGGCGCAGGACACGCAGCTGCGCGCCGTGGCCTGCAGCTCGGACCAGCTGGCGCAAGGTGTGCTGGCCGAGGCCCAGGCGCGGCGCCTGCGTGTGCCCGAGGAC
>JBASTF010000318.1:0-3685 GCA_049274755.1 Rubrivivax sp.
GTGCCGCGCACGCTGCCGCCGACCGGCGGCGGCCCGCATGTCGTCGCCGCGCACGAGCAGCTCGACGCCCTGGCCGAGCAGCAGTACCGCGACGCCACACGCTATTGGCACATCGCCGATGCCAACACCACCTTGCGCGCCGGCGAGCTCAGCGCCGAGCCCGGCACCACGATGACGCTGCCGCGCAGCTGAAGCAGACAGACAGCACCATGCCGATCGCCAAGATGCGCCTGTACCTGGACAACGCCCCGGCCGACGAGGAGCAGCTCGCCGTGTTCGGCACCGTGCGTGTGGACCAGGGCATCGGCATGGCGGCCGAGGCGCAGATCGAGCTGCCGCTGGGCACCGACGACGGCGGCAACTGGCAATACCTGGAAGACGACTTCCTGCAGCCGATGGCGCGCATCCGCGTCGAGGTGCAGGTGGGTGAAGGGGTCTACGTGCCCTTGATCGACGGCCCCATCGTCGCGCAGCGCTTCCAGCTCGAAGCCACACCGGAAAGCAGCCAGGTCACCCTGGTCGTGCACGACGACAGCGTGCTGCTGAACCGCGACGAGGCGGTGGCGGTGTTCGAAGACCAGTCGCCGTCGGACATCGCCGAGCAGCTGTTCGGCGACGCCGGGCTGCAGACCCGTGTGGACAGCGTGCCGGCGGCCGGCAGCGCCTTCGAACGCTTCGTCGTGCAGCGTGGCACGCCGATGCAGACGCTGCGCCGGCTGGCGCGCGAAAACGGCATGTTCGTCTACGTCGAGCCCGGCGACGCGGCGGGCCAGAGCGTGGGTGTGTTCCAGCGCCAACAGGCGGCCGACGACGAGCTGCCCGACCTGGTGCTGCTGGGCCCGGCACGCAACATCGGCAGCTTCCACGCCGAGTTCGACGCGCTGCGCCCGCAGGCGCCACGTGCCGCCAGCCAGCTGGCCAACGACCACAGCACGGTCACGTCCGAAGCCCGGGCCTCGGCCGACACTGCGCTTGGCGCCGTGCCAGCCCATGAAGCCGTGACACCGGCGACGACGCTGCTGCTGGATCTGCGCGAAGAGCAGGCCGACGTCGACGCCGCCACGGCCGCCGCCGCCGCCTTGTCCAGCTGGGCCTGGACAGCGCAGGGCGAAGTCGTCGCCGACAGCTACCCCGGCATCCTGCGGCCGTACCGCAAGGTCACGGTGCGTGGTGCCGGCGGTTATCTGTCGGGCGACTACATGGTCAGCCGCGTCGCCCACGAGTTCAGTTTCGGCGGCTACAAACAGCAGTTCACGCTGACGCGCAATGCCCGCTCGGCCGGCGCCGGGCCCTCGGCCCTGGGTGCTGCCGCCGCGGCCGTGGCAGGAGCTTTCTGATGCCGCTGCAGCTGGAAACCCTGGTCGTCGACATCGCGCAGAACGCACGCGAGAAGGTCTTCGGCAAGTACCGCGGCACCGTCGTCAATGTCGACGACCCGCAGCAGGTGGGCCGCATCAAGGTGCAGGTGCCTGCGGTACTGGGCGACCAGGTGTCCGCATGGGCCCTGCCCTGCGCGCCGTTCACCGGCCCGGACATGGGCTTCTACGCCGTACCGACGGTGGGCGCGGCGGTCTGGGTGGAATTCGAGGCCGGCCAGGTGAGCCGGCCGATCTGGAGTGGTGGCTACTGGGGCAGCAACGAGTTGCCGAAAAGCGAGACCGGCAGCGCGGCCTCGCCGCCGCTGAAGATCCTGAAAAGCGAGTCGGGCCTGCTGCTGGCGCTGGACGACGACGGCCACACGGCCACGCTGTCCGACGCCAACGGCAACAACCTGCTGAAGATCAGCGTCGACAGCGGCGAGGTCCGCATCAAGGCCACGGCCAAGGTCATCGTCGATGCACCGCAGATCGAGCTCGTCGATGGCGCCACACATCCGCTGGTGTTCGGCGACGACCTGCTGCAGTACCTGAACGACATCGTCATGAAGTTCAACACCCACCTGCACGTGGGGCAGACGGTGATGGGCATCCCGGTCACGCCGATGGCGCCGGCCGTGCCCTTCCCGCCGGCGACACCGGCGCTGTTGTCCGTGCACTCGAAGACCGGCTGAAGGGAGCACCACGATGGCCGAAGCGCTGCGCGCAGGCAGCTACACCAGCACCAACGACGGCTCGATGACGGCTTTCATCGAAGCCGCGATGAAGGCCGAGTGGCAGCTGGCGCGCGGCGAGGCCTTGCCGAACGAAGGTGCCGAAGACCGCCGCATCCTCTTTGCCGCCATCGCCAAGGGGGTGCTGCGCTACCTGTACGAACACCGCGACGACCTGGTGTCGACGCTGATGCACCCCGAGGGCATCGGCAGCGACCACCACCACGACGCGGCCTTCGACCTCGTGGAGAAGCTGTGATGAACGCGCCCAGCGGCCGCCACCTCGCCTTCCCGTTCCGCATCGGCAGCGATGGCCGCACGGCCACGCCGCAGACCGTGGACGACCATGTGCGCGGCGAGATCCTGCAACTGCTGCTGACGGCCCCGGGCGAACGCCCCTTCCTGCCGAGCTTCGGCGCCGGCCTGAAGCGCCTGGTCTTCGAACGCAACGACCCCATCAGCGCTGCGCTCGCCAAGGCCACCGTCGCGCAGTCGCTGAGCCGCTGGCTGGGCACACGCATTGCCGTCGAGGCACTGGACGTCAACGCCGACGATGCGACGCTGCGTGTGGACCTGCAGTACCGCAACCTCGTCAGCGGCGAGGTGCATGCGATCTCGCTGCGCCAGCAACCGGGGAACCGGCCATGAGCACGGACCTGATCTTCAGCGAAGAACGCCTGGCCGACCGCGCCCGCGACCTCGGGGCGTTCAACGGTTTCCGGCTGCTCTACGTCACGCTGGAAGCAGCGCCCAAGCCGGCGTTTGCCTGGCTGGATGTCGAGTTCCACAACGACAACGCGCTGGCCACACTGCCACCCGTGGCGGCCTTCCGCGTCGAAGGAGGCTTGCGCCTGCGGGCCGGCCTCGCGCCGGGCCAGGTGCAGGTGACCGAGGTCCACGCCAACCCCGACGGCCGGCCCGATGCGCTGCGGCTGAAGGTGGCGCCGGTTGGCGACTACAGCAGCTACACGCTGAAGACCACGGCCCAGGGCCTGGCGGCGCCTGACGATGCCTTGCCGCGGGCCATGGACCCTTTGTTCAACCGCCTGCCCTTCAAGTTCCGCCCCGGCTGCTTCAACCTCGATTGCACACCGCGTCCGGCAGCGCCGACCGTGGTGGACCCGGCGCCCGCCATCGACTACCTGGCGCGCGACTACGACAGCTTCCGCCATGTGCTGATGGCCGCGATGGCCCAGCGTGTGCCGGGCTGGCAGCCGACCAGCGAAGCCGACCTCGACCAGGTGCTGATCGACCTGATCGCAGCCCAGGCCGACGAACTGGCCGACCACCACGACCGTGTCATCGCCGAACGTGCCATCGCCACGGCACGCAAACGTGTGTCGTTTGCGCGCCATGGCCGCCTGGTCGACTACCACCTGCACCAGGGCAACCAGGCCAGCACCTGGGTGGCCGTGCAGGTGCAGGCCGACAGCGTGGACCTGCCCACGCTGGGCAGCGACCCAGGCGGCAACCTCGACGAGTGGGCGGTGTGGAACGGCGCCGACTGGCGCGACCCCGAGGCCGTGGTGTTTGCGCTGCCGCACGACGGCGCACGCTGGCGCCGCCGTGCCTTCGCGGCGCTGAACCGGCTGCAGC
>JBASTF010000319.1:0-2143 GCA_049274755.1 Rubrivivax sp.
CGCCGGCGTCGTGTGTCAGCAGGGCCAGCAGGAACAGCAGCCACGCCACGGCAGCAGCCGCCAGCAGCAGTTGCTGCCGCCAGCGCGGTGATGCCAGGTTCGAGGCGGGGCGGGTGGCGGCGGCTGCGCCGTCGGCGCCGAGCGAGCCCAGGGGAAAGGTCATGGCCACGATTGTGGCCGAACGCCGCTAGTCGTTCTGCAAGCGTTCCTTGATGACCACCGAGCCGTTTTCCTGGGTCTCGATGACACCGCGGTCTTCCAGGTCCTTCATCACGCGGCTGACCATCTCGCGCGAAGCACCCACCACCTTGGCCATGTCCTGGCGGCTGACCTTGTGGCGGATGATCTTCACGCCGTCGACGTCTTCGGCCATGTCCAGCAGCGTGCGTGCGACGCGGCCATACACGTCGAGCAGCGCCAGGCTCTCGATCTGGCGGTCGGCATTGCGCAGCCGCTTCACCAGGCCACGCAGGATGGCGTACGAGAGCGTGCTGTTCTCGGGCAGGCAGCGTGCGAAGTCGGCACGCGCCAGCACCAGCATGTCGGTCTGGATCTCGGCACGCACGGTGGCCGAGTGCGGTTCGTTGTCGATCAGGCTCATCTCGCCGACGTAGTCGCCCGACTCCAGCACCGCCAGGATGACCTCGCGGCCACGGCTGTCGCTGGTGAGCACACGCGCGCGGCCGTTGAGCAGGATGAACAGCGCATTGCTCTTGCGACCCTGCTCGACCACCAGCTCGCCGCGGCGGAAGCGGCGCTTGACGACGCTGTCGGCGATGCCCTGCGCCTGTTCAGCGGTGAGCATCGAGAACAGCGGCACGCGGCGGATCAGATCCAGGTTCGACAACATCGACATCGACTCGTCCCTCGCTTGTTGTGGAGTGATTCCCGCAACACGCGAACGAAGTCGCAGGTCTGCAAGAATCCCGCTATTGTGCCCATTGACACGCTTGCAGCCATCCAGTTGCAACCCCATGTAATCTGACGCGTCGGATCGGCGCGACGTTTTGGGCCGGCCGCATCGCCCATTTCCGCCTCTCCTTCAGTCTTCTTCGGTTCCCCCATGAGCGCCAACACCACCCATGCCCGCGTGCTGATCCTCGGCTCGGGCCCCGCCGGCTACACGGCCGCGATCTACGCCGCACGCGCCAACCTCGAGCCGCTGCTCATCACCGGCATCGCACAAGGCGGCCAGCTGATGACGACCACCGATGTCGACAACTGGCCCGCCGACGTGGCCGGCGTGATGGGCCCCGACCTGATGCAGCGTTTCCAGCAGCATGCCGAGCGCTTCAACACGAAGATCGTCTTCGACCACATCCACACCGTCGACTTCAGCAAGCGCCCGTTCACGCTGAAGGGCGACTCGGGCAGCTACACCTGCGACGCCCTCGTCATCGCCACCGGCGCCAGCGCCAAGTACCTGGGCCTGCCCAGTGAAGAGGCCTTCATGGGTCGCGGCGTCAGCGGCTGCGCCACCTGCGACGGCTTTTTCTACCGCGAGCAGGAAGTCTGTGTCGTCGGCGGCGGCAACACCGCGGTCGAAGAGGCGCTGTACTTGTCGAACATCGCCAGCAAAGTGCATCTCGTGCACCGGCGCGACAAGTTTCGCGCCGAGGCCATCCTCATCGACAAGCTGCATGCCAAGGTCGCCGCCGGCAAGATGCAGCTGCACTTGTGGAACACACTCGACGAGGTGCTGGGCGACGCCAAGGGTGTCAACGGTGTGCGACTGAAGTCCACCCAGGATGGCAGCACGCGCCAGGTCGCCGTGCAGGGCTGTTTCATCGCCATCGGCCACCAGCCCAACACCGACATCTTCAAGGGCCAGCTGGAGATGAAGGACGGCTACATCATCACGCAGAGCGGCCTGAACGGCATGGCGACGATGACCAGCGTGCCGGGTGTCTTCGCCGCCGGCGATGTGCAGGACCATGTCTACCGCCAGGCCATCACCTCGGCCGGCACCGGCTGCATGGCGGCGCTGGACGCGCAGCGTTTCCTGGAGCAGCAGGCCGGCTAGTGTCCTGTCCCGCTGATACGTGAGCAAAGTCGATGCAGTTTTTCGAGGATCGAATCTGCGGTGGCTGTCCACTTGAAGGGCTGGCAGTTCGTGTTGTAAGTGGTGACGAAGTGATCGATG
>JBASTF010000320.1:0-5674 GCA_049274755.1 Rubrivivax sp.
GCCCTGCTGCGCGCCGCGGCCTTCCGCTTCTGGCTGTCGCGGCTGTGGGACTGGCACCTGCCGCGCGACGCCGCGCTGCTGGCGCCCAAGGACCCGGGGCAGTTCGAGCGCGTGCTGCGCCAGCGCATCGCCAACCCGTGGCACCCGCCGCGCTGAAGCCCCCCATGCCCCTGCTGCTCAAACCCGTGCCGCCGTCGCGCGGCTTCCGCTGGCTGACCGACGGTTTCCGCCTCTACGCGCGGCGGCCGCTGGCCTTCACGATGATGTTCGTCGTGTTCCTGGTCGCGGCCCTGCTGGTGTCGCTGCTGCCGCTGGTGGGCGGTGTGCTGCAGATGATGTCGCTGCCGCTGCTGTCGCTGGGTTTCATGGTGGCGGGGCAGTCGGCCCTGCTCAATGGCCCGGTCGGCGCCGGGCAGTTCATCGAGCCGCTGCGCGGCGCACCGCAGCGCCGGCGTGCGCTGCTGGCGCTGTGTGTGGCCTACGGCGCGGCGGCGGTGGCCATCCTGGTGCTGTGCGACTGGATCTCCGACGGCGCGCTGCAACGTGTGCAACTGCTGATGGCCGGCGGCAATTCGACGCCGGCCGAGGTCAACGCGGTGCTGATGGAGCCCGGCGTCACGAACGCGGCACTGGCGTTTTTTGTGCTGGGCACCCTGCTGTCGGTGCCCTTCTGGCATGCACCGGCCCTGGTGCACTGGGGTGCCCAGAGTGTGGGCCAGGCGCTGTTCTCCAGCACGCTGGCGCTGTGGCGCAGCAAGGGCGCCTTCCTCTGTTACGCGCTGGCCTGGGTGGCGGTGCTGGTGGGCTTCGGCATGGCCGCGGCCCTGCTGTTCGGCCTGCTGGGCATGGCCTCGCTGGGCACGATGCTGGCGCTGCCGGCCGGCCTGTTTTTCTGGACCGTGTTCTACGTGTCGCTGCTGTTCACCTTCAACGACAGCTTCAGCGGCGCGTCGGCGGCAGCAGCCGACGCAGCGCACTGAAAAACAGCTCGGACTGCAGGCGTTCGCCCTGGATCTGCTCGGCGACGAAGGCCGCCAGCGCAGCATCCACCGGCGCCAGCGGCCGGCCCGTGGACTGCGCCAGCACCTGGTGCAGGCAGGCCCGCTCCAACATGTAGAGGTCTTCGTAGGCGTGGTCCAGCCGCGGCCCGCAGACGACGACGCCATGGTTGGCCAGGAAGGCCACCTCGCGCCCCTGCATGCCGCCGGCGATGCGTTCGCCTTCGGCCACGTCCAGCGCCAGGCCGTTGTACCTGGCGTCGACGGCAACCCGGCCGTGGAAACGCATCGCGCCCTGGCTCAGCGTGGTGTCCAGCGTGCGCTCGGCCGTCAGCGTCAGCGCCGTCGCATACGGCATGTGGCTGTGCAGCACCACGGCATGGCCGGCCACGCGGTGCACGGCGGCGTGGATGAACATCGCGGTGGCTTCCACCGCATGGCGGCCGGCCAGCACCTCACCGTCGGCATCGACGAGCACGATGTCCTCGGCCTGCACCTCGCTCCAGTGCAGACCGCGCGGGTTGATGTAGAAACGATCGCTGCCGTCGGGCAAGGCCACGCTGAAGTGGTTGCAGATGCCTTCGGACAGGCCGTGGTGGTCGGCCGCACGCAGCGCCAGCGCCAGGTCTTCGCGCAGCGCCTCGGTTTCGAGATACATCGCCTGGTGGTTCATCGTGTGTTCACTCCACGGGGGTCAGTTTGGCCATCGCCAGCAGCAGCCATTTCATGCCGTGGCGGCCGAAGTTCACCTGGGCACGTGCGTCTTCGCCGCTGCCTTCCAGCGTGACGATGACACCTTCGCCGAACTTGGTGTGGAACACACTCTGGCCGGTGCGCAGGCCGCCGGGCGCGGCTTTTGGCACCAGCGGCGGCGGTGGTAGCGGCGCCACACGCCCGGCGCCGACGATGCTGCCCAGGCCGCTGCCGCGCTGCCAGGCCTGCTGGTAGTCGCGCGCAAAACCCGAGCCGAAACCCTGGTTGCGCGGCGTGATCCATTTCAGCGCGGCTTCCGGCAGCTCGTCGAAGAAGCGGCTCTTCACGTTGTAGCGTGTCTGGCCGTGCAGCATGCGGGTCTGGCTGAAGCTCAGGTACAGGCGCTTGCGGGCACGGGTGATGGCCACGTACATCAGCCGCCGCTCTTCTTCGACGCCGTCGGCGTCGGACAGGCTTTGTTCATGCGGAAACAGGCCTTCTTCGATGCCGGTGATGAACACCGCGTCGAACTCCAGGCCCTTGGCGCTGTGCACCGTCATCAGCTGGATCGCGTCCTGCCCCGCCTGGGCCTGGTTGTCGCCGGCTTCCAGCGAGGCATGGGTCAGGAAGGCCGCCAGCGGCGACATGATCTCGCCGGTGTCGGCATCGGGCGCGGCATTGCTGGTTTCGTCGACCGGCAACGCCACGGCTTCCTTGCCGAAACCTTCCTGCGTGACGAAGCTTTCGGCGGCGTTGACCAGTTCCTCGAGGTTCTCGATGCGGTCCTGGCCTTCCTTCTCGGTGCGGTAGAAGTCCAGCAGGCCGCTGGCCTGCAGCATCTGCTCGATGATCTGCCGCAGCGTCAGCCCGGTGGTCGCACTGCGCAGGTCGTCGACCAGCTTCACGAAGGCCTGCAGGTTGGCGCCGGCCTTGCCGGGCACGGCCGCAACACTCTGCGCCAGGCTGCGGCCGCTGGTTCTGGCCGCGTCCTGCAGCTGTTCGATGCTGCGGGCGCCGATGCCACGCGCCGGGAAGTTCACCACGCGCAGGAAACTGGTGTCGTCGTTGGCGTTCTCCAGCAAACGCAGGTAGGCCAGCGCGTGTTTGACCTCGGCACGTTCGAAGAAACGCAGGCCGCCGTAGACACGGTAGGGCACGCCGGCGTTGAACAACGCACTTTCCAGCACCCGGCTCTGCGCATTGCTGCGGTAGAGCAAGGCGATCTCGCTGCGCGGCACGCCGCTGCGGTGCAAGGCCTGGGCTTCTTCCAGGAACCACTGCGCCTCGGCATAGTCGCTGGTGGATTCGTAGACCCGCAGCGGCTCGCCGGGGCCGGCATCGGTGCGCAGGTTCTTGCCCAGGCGCTGGCTGTTGTGCTCGATCAGCGTGTTCGCGGCGTCGAGGATGTTGCCGAAGCTGCGGTAGTTCTGCTCCAGCTTCACGACCTGCGGCACACGGTACTCGCGCTCGAAGTCCGCCATGTTGCCGACCCGCGCACCGCGGAAGGCGTAGATGCTCTGGTCGTCGTCACCGACGGCCACCACGCTCTGGCCGCTGCGGCCCGGTGGCGCAAACATCTTCAACCAGGCGTACTGCAGCCGGTTCGTGTCCTGGAACTCGTCCACCAGCACATGGCGGAAGCGGTGCTGGTAGTGCTCCCGCAGCGCGTCGTTGTCGCGCAGCAGTTCGTAGGTGCGCAGCAGCAGTTCGGCGAAGTCGACGACACCTTCGCGCTGGCACTGGTCTTCGTAGGCCTGGTAGACCTCGACCAGCTTGCGCGTCTGTTCGTCGCGCACCTCCACGTCGCGTGGGCGCAGGCCGTCTTCCTTGCTGCCGGCGATGAACCAGGTCACCTGCTTGGGCACGAAGCGCTCCTCGTCGAGGTTCAGCGCCTTGATGACACGTTTCACCGCGCTCAGCTGGTCGGCGCTGTCGAGGATCTGGAAACCCTGGCTCAGGCCGGCGAGTTTCCAGTGTGCACGCAGGAAGCGGTTGCACAGGCCGTGGAAGGTGCCGATCCACATGCCGCGCACGGCCACCGGCAGCATCGCCGACAGGCGCGTCAGCATCTCCTTCGCCGCCTTGTTCGTGAAGGTCACCGCCATCACGCCGCCGGGCGAGACCTGGCCGGTCTGCAGCAGCCAGGCGATGCGGGTGGTCAGCACCCGGGTCTTGCCCGAACCGGCGCCGGCCAGGATCAGCGCCGGCACCGCCGGCAGGGTGACGGCGGCGTGCTGTTCGGGATTGAGGTTGTGAAGCAGTCGCTCTTCGTCGGCAGGCATGCGGCCATTCTAGGAGGCCGCCACCTGCTCCCTCAGCTGCAGCCAGTCGACGAAGGCCGGCGCCGGCAGCGGCCGGCTCAGCAGATAACCCTGGATCTCGTCGCAGCCCAGGCCACGCAGGAAGGCCGCCTGCTCCTCGGTTTCCACGCCTTCGGCCACCACCTTCATCTTCAGGCTGTGGCCCATCGCGACGATGGCGGTGGCGATGGCGCTGTCTTCGGCGTCGTGCGGCACTTCGCTGACGAAGCTGCGGTCGATCTTCAGTGTGTCGATGTCGAAGCGTTTCAGGTAGCTCAGCGACGAGTGCCCGGTGCCGAAGTCGTCGATGGCCACCCGCACGCCCAGCGCTGCCAGCGTCGCCAGCACCTGGCGGTTGACCTCGGTGTCTTCCATCACCAGGCGCTCGGTGAGTTCGAGCTCCAGGCGCTGCGGCGCGATGCCGGTGTCGCGCAGCGTGCTGGCGATGAAACTCGCCAGCGTGGGGTCGCCGAACTGGCGTGCCGAGAGATTCACGGCCAGCCCCAGCGGCGGCAGGCCGGCCTGGTCCCAGGCGGCGATCTGCTCGCAGGCCGAACGCAGGATCCAGGCGCCGGCCACCAGGATCAGGCCGCTGTCTTCCAGCACGCCGATGAAGCGGTCGGGCGGCACCATGCCGCGGCCCGGGCAGTTCCAGCGCAGCAGCGCCTCGACGCCGGTGATCTGCCCGCTGGCGAGGTCGGCCTTGGGCTGGTAGACCAGCGCAAACTCCTGCAGCTCGACGGCGCGGCGCAAGTCGTTTTCCAGCTTCAGCCGCGCCGCGATCTCGGCGCTGAGTTCGTCGCTGTAGAAGGCATAGGTGCCGCGGCCCATGGCCTTGGCGCGGTACATCGCCATGTCGGTGTGGCGGATGAGGCCGTCGAGGTCGGCGTCGTCGGCCGGGTACATCGTGATGCCGATGCTGGCCGTGACGTAGAGCTCGTTGTCCATCATGCGGTAGGGCTTGGCCAGCGCGTCGAGGATGCGGCGCGCGATCATCGACGCGTCCTCGGCGCTGGACAGGTGCTCGGCCACGACGGTGAACTCGTCGCCGCCCAGGCGCGACACGGTGAACGACTCCTCGCCGCGCCGCGCCACGCTGTCGACGCTGCGCAGGCAGCCCTTCACCGTTTCGGCCACATGGCGCAGCAGCTGGTCGCCGACGGCATGGCCCAGGCTGTCGTTGATGACCTTGAAGTTGTCCAGGTCCAGGAACATCAGCGCCACCGGCGCCTGGCTGCGCCGTGCGCGCGCCATCGCCTGGCCCAGGCGGTCGCGGAACAGCACGCGGTTGGGCAGGCCGGTCAGGCTGTCGTAGTTGGCCAGGAAACTCAGGCGCTCCTGCGTCAGCTTGCGGTCGGTGATGTCGCGCACGATGAGCAGGTTCTGCTCCATGCCGTCCAGGCGTGTGCGGCTGGCCGTCAGTTCCACCGGGAAGCTGCTGCCGTCGTGGCGGCGCGCCATCGTCTCCCACTGCCCGCTGCTGAAGCCGGTGCTGCCGCCGGCAGCGGCCAGCGGCTCCAGCCACTGCGCCACCGGCGTGCCGCTGACGGCCGAGGGCTCGACCCCGAGCAGCGCTGCCGCCACCGGGCTGCACAGCATCACGCGCCCGTCGCTGCGGCAGGTGACGAGGCCACACTCGGAATGCTCGAACAGGCGCATCAGCTGGTGCGCGCCCGCGGTGCG
>JBASTF010000321.1:0-10352 GCA_049274755.1 Rubrivivax sp.
GCGCTGGCCGGGCGCGTGGAGCCGCGGCGCAGCCCCGAAAAGCCGCTGGACGTTCTGGTGCAGCACCTCGTCACCGTCGCGCTTGGTGGTGGGTTCGACGCCGACGCGCTGTTCGACGAAGTGCGCAGCGCCCATGCCTACCGCAGGCTGAGCCGCGATGAGTTCGACTGGGCGCTGGCCTTCGTCGAACGCGGCGGCGACAGCCTGACGGCCTACCCCGAGTACCACCGCGTGGTGCGGGTCGACGGCCTCTGGCGTGTGCCCGACCGCGGCATCGCCAAGCGCCACCGGCTGTCCATCGGCACCATCGTCAGCGACGCCAGCATGCAGGTGAAGTGGCTGTCGGGCGGCAGCATCGGTGTCATCGAAGAAGGTTTCATCGCCAGGCTGAACAAGGGCGATTGCTTCGTTTTCGCCGGGCGCGTGCTGGAGTACCTGCGCACGCAGGACATGGCAGCTTATGTGCGCAAGGCGACGAAACCCAAGGGTGTGGTGCCGGCCTGGGCCGGCAGCAAGATGCCGCTGTCCAGCGAGATGGCCGACTCGGTGCTGGAACTGCTGGACGCCGCCGCCGGCGGTGCCTTCGACGACATCGAGCTGCAGGCCGCCAGGCCGATGCTGGCGGCGCAGGCGCGTTTGTCGCACCTGCCGCGGCGGGGCCGGCTGCTGCTGGAGCGTTTCCAGTCGCGCGAAGGCCACCACCTGTTTCTCTACCCCTTTGCCGGCCGCAACGTGCACATCGGCCTGGCGCAGCTGCTGGCCTGGCGGCTGGCGCGGGCCGAGCCCAACACCTTTTCGCTCAGCGTCAACGACTACGGGCTGGAGATCCTGGCGGCACGGCCGCTGAACCTGGTGCTGGAGGGTTTGTTCGGCAGCCAGGGGCTGATGCAGGACGTGCTGGCCAGCCTGAACTCGGGTGAACTCGCGCAGCGGCGGTTTCGCGAGATCGCACGGGTCGCCGGCCTGGTGTTCAGCGGCTACCCCGGTGCGCCGAAGAGCCTGCGCCAGCTGCAGGCCAGCAGCAGCCTGTTTTTCGAGGTCTTCCGCAAATACGACGCCGGCAACCGCCTGCTGGGCCAGGCGGAGACCGAGGTCTTGTCGCAGGAACTCGACCTGGCGCGACTGGCCGCCACGCTGGATCGCCTGGCCACGTTGCAGCCCGACATCGTGCTGCTGCAGGCGCCCAGCCCCTTCAGCCTGCCGCTGATGGTGGAGCGGCTGCGCGAGCAGCTGTCGACCGAGAAGATGAAGGACAGGCTGGCGCGGCTGATCGCCGAAGGCGAGGCGGCACTGGAACCGCCACCGCCGCCGGCGCGACGCCGCCGTGCCGCCCCCTAGACCGGGGGGCGGGCTGCTAGCGTTTGCCTAACGGTGCTTTTGCAGACTGCGTTCCCAGGAGGACACTGCTTGTGAAAGACGCTCTCACCACGACCCTGGCCGCTCTCGGCCTCACACTGGCCCTGGCTCCGGCCCATGCCAACACCCTGGTCACCGAAACCTTCGAGGCCGCCACGGCCAGCAACGGCGCCTACCCGGTGGGTGCCATCGCCGGCACCGGCTTCGAGGTTGTCAACGGCAGTGTCTGGATCGGCACCGACGGCAGCCACGGCAAGGTCATGAACCTGGGGTCGGGCTGGTACACGCCGAACGTCGACCCCGTCAGCCAGATCGGCAGCTCGACGGCACGTTCGCTGCTGAGCTTCGACCTGCTGGCCGGCCACACCTACACGCTGAGCTTCGACTATTCGCGCCAGGCCTGGAGCGCCGGCAACGGGCCTTTCAACACCGCGTTGACCGTCGCCTTCGGCAGCCAGGCCGTGACCTACAACGAGGTGGCCGGGTTCTACTACGGCAGCGACTGGCGCGCCGGCGTGCTGAGCTTCACCGCCGCAGCCGACGAACCGGGCGCCCGCGTGCTGGTCACGGCCTTCGGCCCGCCGGGCTATTCGGGCATGCTGATCGACAACGTTGCGCTGGTGGGGTTGGCGCCGGTGCCGGAACCGCAGCCGGCGCTGCTGCTGCTGGCCGGCATGCTGGCACTGGGCTGGCGGCTGCAAAGACACCGCAGCCGCTGAGGCTGCAGCGGGCTGCCGCCACAATGGCGGGGTCGCACGACGACCCTGCCATGAAACGTGTCACCCGCTTGTTCAAGGCTGCCAACGCGGCCCGCCTGAAGATCTACCTGCTGGCCTTGTGGAAGCTGTTCAAGCACCCCGAAACGCCACGCGCCGTGCGCTGGGTGGCCGTGGGGGTGCTGGCCTATGCGCTGAGCCCGATCGACCTGATCCCGGACTTCATCCCGGTGCTGGGCCTGCTCGACGACCTGGTGCTGCTGCCGCTGGGTGTGGCCCTGGTGGTGAAGCTGACGCCGCCGGCGCTGTGGCAGGCCCGGCTGCACGAGGCCGAAGCCAGCGCCGACAAGCTGCCGCGGCTGCTGTGGGGCGCAGTGCTCATCGTCCTTCTCTGGCTGGCGTTGATCGGTGGCCTGCTGTGGTGGATGATCGTGCTGATGAGCCGGAGCCTGGCATGAAGAGCATCGCCGCCGTCGTGACCACCAGTGCGGCACTGCTGGCCACGGCCAGCGCTGCCGCACCGCCGCTGCAAGGCACGGTGAGCGAGGTCTACGACGGCGAGACCGTGCTCGTGAACCCGCCCAGCGGCGCGGCCTTCCAGGTGAAGCTGAACGGCATCGACGCCCCGGAGATCTGCCAGACCTGGGGCACCGAGGCCAAGGCCGCGCTGAAGGAGTGGGTGCAGGACCGCCAGGTCAGCATCCTGCCCGCCGGCCGCGCCGACAAAGCCAGCCTCAGCGGCACGCTGATGCTGGAGGGCGCCAACATCAACCGCCGCATGGTCGAAGAAGGCCATGCCTGGAGCGTGCGCACCCGCTGGGACCAGGGCCCCTTCATGAAGCAGGAGCGCATGGCCAAGGCCTTGAACCGCGGCCTGTTCGGCCAGTGCGGGGCGCAGATGCCCGCGGACTTCAGGCGCACGCACAAACCCTGCGCCTGAGCCTGGGCCTTCAGGCCAGGTGGCGCTTGAAGAAGGCGAGTGTGCGTTCCCAGGCCAGCTTCGCCGCCGCGGCGTCGTAGCGCGGCGTGGTGTCGTTGTTGAAGCCGTGCTGGGTGCCGGGGTACTGGTGCATCTCGTGGCGCACGCCAGCGGCTTTCAGCGCTGCTTCGTAGGCCGGCCAGGCGGCGTTGATGCGTTCGTCCACCGCCGCCAGTTGCACCAGCAGCGGGGCCTTCACCTGGGCCGCCTGCTCCGGCGCCGGGCTGTTGCCGTAGAAGGGCACGGCGGCGTTCAGGTCCGGCAGCCGGGTGGCCAGCCAGTGCACGATGCCGCCGCCGTAGCAGAAGCCGACGGCGCCGAGCTTGCCGTTGCCGTCGGGCCGGGCCTGCAGCCAGGCCACGGCGGCCAGGAAGTCCTCGCGGGTCTTGGCCTGGTCCAGCGTTGCAAACGCGGCGCGGGCCTTGTCTTCGTCGCCGGGGTAGCCGCCCAGCGGCGTCAGCGCATCGGGCGCAAAGGCCATGAAGCCGTCCAGCGCCAGGCGGCGCGTGATGTCCTCGATGTGCGGGTTCAGGCCGCGGTTTTCGTGGATCACCAGCACCACCGGCAGCTTGCCGGTGCCGGCCGCGGCGGGCCGCGCCAGATAACCTTTCACGTTGCCGGAGCCGGCGGGTGACGGCAGCGTCAGCCACTCGGTCTTCAGCCGGCCATCGTCGGGCTTGACCTGCTGGCCCAGCGCGAAGTTCGGGCTCAATGCCGCCAGCAGCCCGGCGGCGGTGACACCGGCCTTGGCGAAGCGCTGCGCCTTGTCGAGGAAACCGCGGCGGTCGAGGTCGCCGTGCACGTAGGCGTCGAAGAGGATCAGCAGGTCCTGGTCGAAATCCTGCGATGTCTGGCGAGGCGGCATGGGCGGCTCCGGTCGGCAAAGATGCCAAGCCTACGCCACTGCCGGGCCATCCGGTGCCGCCGTTGTTTCGCGCCGAGGGTGCACCGCTTCATCGCAAGCGGCTCGCAACCGGCCGCCGCCGCGCGCACAGTGGCGCCATGGACACGATCACAGCCGCCCGCCCCACCCACAAGCCACTCAGCTTTGCCGCCATGCTGGTGCGTGCACAGCGCCGCTTCGACGCCGCCGGCCTCGTCGTCAGGCCAGCGCTGCTGCCGCGGGCACGACCCGCCGTTGCAGGAAGTCCAGCAGCACGCGGTTGAACACCGCCGGCTGCTCGAAGTAGGCCGAGTGCGCGGCGTTGTCGACGACGACGACCTCGCTGCCCGGCACCAGGGCGGCCACATCGTGCATCGCCGACACCGGCACGATGGGATCTTCGGCGCCGACGATCAGCAGCGTCGGGCAGGCCAGGCGGCGCAGGCTCTCGGTCGGCGTCAGGTGCTCGGGGGTGTTCAGTCGCGTCATCGCTGCGCGCCACGCTTCGGCGGGCAGGCTGTGCGCGCTGGGGTTGAAGTGGTTGATCTGCGCGTACAGCGCCGCCAGCTCGGGCTGGCGCTCCAGGAACCAGCGGCCCAGCGAGCGCTGTTCGATGCTGACGGCGGCCACGCTGCGGAAACGCCGTTCGATGCTGTCCACCAGCACCGGGTGGTCGATGGCCAGCGAGCTGTCGCAGGCGACAAAACCCGCCACACGCTGCGGATGGCGCAGCGCCAGCTGCAGGCCGACCATGCCGCCCAGCGACTGGCCGACCGGCACGACACGGGCAATGCCCTGGTGGTCCAGCAAGGCCAGCACGTCGTCGACGAACAGCGGCAGCTGGAACTCGTCGGTGGGCGCTGCCGAACGGCCGAAGCAGCGGATGTCCATCGTCAGGCAGCTGAACTGCCGTGCAAACGTCGGCAGCTGCTGCCACCAGGTGGCGGCGTTGGAGCCGGCGCCGTGCAGGAACAGCAGGGCCGGGCCGCTGTCTCCGTGGCGTTCGAAATAGATGTCGCGGCCTTGGGAGCGGACAAAGGGCATGGTGGGCTCAGTTCGCTTTCAGGTTCAGGCTGCGTGTCAGTGTGCCCCAGCGCTCGGTGTCGCTGCGCACCAGTTGCGTGAAGGGCTCGGGCGCCAGCAGCATCGGTGTCATGCCCTCGGCTTCCAGCTTGCTCATCAGCTCGGGTTTGGCCAGGCTGGCGCGCACGGCGGCATGCAGCTTGTCGACGACGGCGCGTGGTGTGCCCTTGGGCGCCGACAGGCCGACCCAGGAGGTCACGGTGAGCTGCTTGTAGCCCAGTTCCTCGAACGTGGGCACCTGCGGCAACTCGGGCGCGCGTGTGGCGCTGGAGACGGCCAGCACACGCAGCTTGCCGCTTTGCACATGCGGCATCGCACCGGGGATGGGAATCACCGTCACCGGCACCAGGCCGGCCAGCACGTCCTGCAGCGCCGGCGCACCGCCCTTGTAGGGCACGTGGCTCATCTGCGTGCCGGTGGCGCGTTGCAGCTGTTCCATCACCAGGTGGCCGGTGCTGCCCTGGCCCGAGCTGGCGTAGTTCAGCTTGCCGGGTTCACGCCGCGCCTGGTCGAGCAGTTCGGCGAAGCTGCGGATGCCGGACTGGCTGTGTACCACCAG
This sequence comes from Rubrivivax sp., assembly GCA_049274755.1. Classification (GTDB taxonomy): domain Bacteria; phylum Pseudomonadota; class Gammaproteobacteria; order Burkholderiales; family Burkholderiaceae_C; genus Rubrivivax. The sequence continues at coordinate 5,577 of JBASTF010000321.1, forward strand.
CCACTGCACACCGCCGCCGATGCAGGCCACGTGCGCGAAGTCGTCGACGATGCTGAACGGCACCTTGTCGTAGATGCCCTGGGCGATGGTGTTCACCATGCCGGTCATCGTCAGCGTGTAGCCGTCGGGTGCGGCCGTGGCGCCGGCCTGCGTGCCGATGATGTTGCCGGCACCGGGCCGGTTGTCGATGACCACGGGCTGCTTCAGCTGCACGGCCAGTTCCTGCGCCAGCGGCCGCGCGGTGCGGTCGTAGGCGCCGCCGGCCGGTGCCGGCACGATGATGCGGATGGGCTTGGCCGGCCAGTCGGCGGTCTGTGCCTGCAGCGGTGCTGCGATGGCCAGGCCGGCCAGCAGGGCCGCTGCGACGCGAAGCTGTCTTCTCAAGGGCGTGTCTCCGAAAGGGCGCGGGCTTCGGCGGCCCGCTGTGCGGTGCTGTGCGGTGCAGTCGCCATCTTCGGCGCTGCAGCCATCGGTGGCCAATGAATTCCAGCCCTCACCCATTAGACTTTGCGATAACTTGGCCTCGACCCCATTCACCACCTCCACGCTGCTGAACCGGCTGCTGGCACGCGGCAAGTTCCGCCATGTGCAGGTGCTGCTGAAGCTGGCCGAACTGGGCAGCGTGCAGCGCACGGCCGACGCCATCGGCATGACGCAGTCGTCGGTGACGCAGACGCTGGCCTACCTGGAGCGCCTGCTGGAACTGCCGCTGTTCGACCGCCATGCCCGCGGCGTGCGCCCCACCGCGGCCTGCCGCGACCTGCTGCCGGTGGCGCGCCAGCTGTTGCTGGGCCTCACCGAAGGTGCCGAGGTCGTGGTGGCGCGCCAGCGCCGCGGCCAGGGCGTCGTGCGCCTGGCCACGTCGGTGGCGGCGCTGAACGGGCTGCTGCTGGAAACATTGCCGCGTTTTGCCGAACGCCACCCGCAGATCGAACTGCACCTGAGCGAAGCCGAAGGCGACGACCAACTGCTGGCCATCACACGCCAGGAACTCGACCTGGTGGCCTGCCGCCGGCCGCCTGTGGTGCCCGAAGGCTGGGTCTTCACGCCGCTGCTCGACGACCGTTTCGCCGTGCTCTGCGGTGGCAGCCATGCGGCGGCACGGGTGCGCCGCTGGACCTGGGACAAGCTGGCGGCCCAGACCTGGCTGCTGCCACCGGCCGGCACGGCGGCACGCGAACGGTTCGACGAACTCGCCGCCGGTTTCCCGCAGCCCCCGGCCACACATCCGCTGGTGACACGTTCACCGTCGGCCCTGGTGTGGATGCTGCTGCACGAAGCGCTGCTGGCCTTCCTGCCGCGCAACGTCGTGCGGCCGCATGTCGAGTCGGGCCAGATCGTCGAACTCGATGTGCAACCCGGCAGCCCGATCGAGCCGCTGGGCCTGCTGCGGCCGGCGGCCGGTGTTTCCGAAGCCGCCGAGCTGCTGTGCGGCGAACTGCTGCAGCGCTTCGCGCCGCAGCCACCACTCACTTCACGCGGACGAAGCGCAGCTCCAGCGTATCGTTCGGCCACTGCACGGCGCTGACCTTCTTGGCCATCGCCCAGGTCAGCGTGCGGCGGTACAGCGGCACGTAGGGCAGTTCGTCGGCCAGCGTGCGCAGCACCACGGCCACCATCGCGCGGCGGCGGGTCAGGTCGGGTTCGACGCGCATCGCGTCGATCAGCGCGTCGAGTTTGGGGTTGCTGTAGCGGCCGGCGTTGAAGCTGCCGAAACCGCCTTTGTCCCAGGTGCGGAACAGCGCGTTCAGCGAAGCCCAGGCGTCGGTGGTCGGTGTCCAGCCGAACTCGACGAAGGACGCCGTGCCCTGGCTGAGCTTGGGGAAAAACTGGTTCGTTGCGCTGGAACGCAGCGTGGTGCGGATGCCCACCTGGGTCAGCATCGCCGACGCGGCCTGGCACACACCTTCGCGCCAGGCGATGTTCACGCAGTCCAGCGTCACCGAGAAGCCGGTCGGGTAACCGGCTTCGGCCAGCAAGGCCTTGGCCTTGGCCGGGTCGTAGGGCAGGCGGCGGTCGAGCTCGGCCGGCGAACCGTCGACACGCGAGGACAGGAAGGCCCCGGTCGGCACACCCTGGCCACGCAGCACCTTCTGGAGGATGAGGTCGACGTTCAGCGCGTGGTACACGGCCTTGCGCACACGCAGGTCCTTGAACGGGTTCTTGCCCTTGACGTCGCTGCCTTCGAGCTCGTCGCGCGCCTGGTCGAAGGTGAAGTACTGCTGGCCGATGTCGGCGATCTGCAGCAGGCCGATGCGGCTGTCGCGCTTCAGGCGTTCGATGTCCTGGAACGGCGGGTCCAGCACCATGTCGACCTCGCCCGAGGCCAGCGCCGCCAGGCGCGTGGCGTCGGCCTTGATCGTCGTGTAGCTCACTTCCTTCAGGTTGCCGTGGCGTTTCGTGTCGCTCCAGCCCCACCAGCTGTCGTGGCGTTCCAGCACCGTGCGCACATCGGGTTCGTAGCGCTTCAGCTTGAAGGGCCCGGTGCCGTTGGCGTTGCGCACGGCGAAGGTCTCCTGCTTGGCGTTGAAGTCCTGTGCCTTCTGCACGCCATTTTTCTCGGACCAGGCCTTGTTCATCATCGCGATGAACTGGGTTTTCTCCGGCAGCACGGCGTCGGGCTGCTCGAGCTGCAGCTCGATGGTCAGCGCGTCGATCTTCTTCACCGCCGTCACGCCCTTGAGCTGGAACGAACGCTGCGACGGATTGGCGAGCGCCCGTTCGACCGAGAACACCGCATCGTCGGCCGTGAAGCTGCTGCCGTCGTGGAACTTCACGTTGGGCCGCAGCTTGAAGCGCCAGCTGGTCGGTGTGTTCATCTGCCACGACACAGCCAGGCCGGGTTCGAGCTTGAAGGCCTCGTCACGGGTGACCAGCGACTCGTAGAGCTGGAACGCGATGCGTGTGTGGTACAGCAGGGCCAGCGCATGCGGGTCCATGGTCTGCGGGTCGAAGGCGGTGGCGACGCGCAAGGTCTGCGCCTGCGCAGAAGGCGCAGCCAGGCACAGCAGCAGGGTCAGGCGGAACAGCAGGCGCTGGAGCATGGGGTGTGCACTCGAAGTCGGATGCCGCGATTGTGCCGACTCGGCATCCACGTTTCGCTGCACGCCGAAGCATCGGCGGCCGCAGCGCTGCGAAGATGCCGGCCATGAGTTCCACCATCCCTCTCTGGCTGCCGCTGCTGATCGGCGCCACCTTCCTGCTCGCCGGTTTTGTCAAAGGTGTGCTCGGCATGGGCTTGCCGACACTGGCGATGGGCTTGCTGGGCCTGGCGATGCCACCGGCGCAGGCCGCGGCCTTGCTGGTGTTGCCGTCCTTCGTCAGCAACATCTGGCAGATTGCCGGGCCCGGCTTCTTTGCCTTGTTGCGCCGGCTGGCGACGCTGCTGCTGGGGCTGTGCGCCGGCATCGCCGCCGGGGCCGGCTGGCTGACGGCACCGGGGGCGTCGAAGCTCTCCGACCTGCTGGGGCTGGCGCTGGTGGCCTATGCGTTGCTGGGGTTGTCGCAGCGGCGCTGGCAGGTGGCGCCGCGGCACGAAGCCTGGTTGTCGCCGCTGGTGGGTGTGCTGACCGGCCTGGTCACGGCAGCCACCGGCGTGTTCGTGATCCCGGCCGTGCCCTATCTGCAGGCGCTGGGGCTGGCCAAGGACGAACTGGTGCGGGCGCTGGGCCTCAGCTTCCTCGTCGCCACCGTGGCGCTGGCCGCGACCCTGGGGCAGGGCTGGGCGCTGGACCTGGGCAGCGCCGGCGTTTCGCTGCTGGCCCTGGTGCCGACGCTGCTGGGCATGGCGCTGGGCCAGCAACTGCGGGCGCGGCTGCAGCCCGAACCCTTCCGCCGCGCGTTTTTTGGGGGCCTGCTGCTGCTGGGCGCCTGGCTGGCGCTACGCTCGCTGGCATGAAGGCGCCCAGCCCCGAACCGCGGTTTTCGCGCGTGGCCGCGATGATCGGCGACCCGACACGGGCACGCATGCTGGCGGCGCTGATGGGGGGCGGGCACCTGGCGGCCGGTGAACTGGCCAGCGTCGCCGGTGTCGGTGCGGCCAGTGCCAGTGCACACCTGGCGCAACTGCTCGATGCCGGCATCGTGGCGCTGCGGGTCCAGGGCCGGCACCGCTACTACCGGCTGGCCGATGCCGAAGTGGGCCATGCGCTGGAGACACTGTCGCTGGTGGCCGAACGTGGTGGTGCGGCGCAGGACAAGTGGCAGCACGGCGCCTACAAGCCGTTGAAGGCTGCCCGCAGCTGCTACAGCCATCTGGCTGGCGAACTGGGTGTGCAGCTGTACGACGGCCTGCTGGCGCGCGGCACGCTGGTGGTCACGGGTGGTGCACTGCAGCTCAGCGAGACCGGCCGTGCCGAGTTGCAGGCCCTGGGGCTGGTGCTGCCGTCGGCCGCGGCGCGGCGTTTTGCCTACCCCTGCCTGGATTGGTCGGAACGCCGTGACCACCTGGCCGGCGCACTGGCCACGGCCTTGCTGGACCTGGCCTTGCAGCAGCGCTGGCTGCTGCGCACCTCGGGTTCGCGTGCGTTGACGCTGAGTGCTTCGGGCCGCGTCGCCCTGGCGCCGTGGTTGGGGCCTGTGAACGCCACGGGCAGGCTCACGTGACTCGGCAAACAGCCGCCAGCAAGGCGCAGGGCGCTGGCCGGGGTCGCCCCCCGGTCAAGCCCTGCAACGCGGCTGGCGGCTGTTTGCCGAGATCACCCGAAGGGCCAGCGGCACACAGGCCACAGGGCGGCGTTGCACGCTCGTTGCGTGGGCCAGCCACGCGGCCTCGCG
>JBASTF010000322.1:0-4100 GCA_049274755.1 Rubrivivax sp.
GCATCGATCACTTCGTCACCACTTACAACACGAACTGCCAGCCCTTCAAGTGGACAGCCACCGCAGATTCGATCCTCGAAAAACTGCATCGACTTTGCTCACGTATCAGCGGGACAGGACACTAGGCTTGCACGATCTTCGTGATCTGCGTCGGTGTCGGCGCCGGCCAGCCGGCTTCCTTGCAGACACGCACGATGGCTTCGTTGGTCTCGAAGTAGACCTGCCAGTAGTGGTCGGTGTGGGTGTAGGGCCGCACGGCGATGACCGGGCCGTTGAGGTTCATGTCCAGCAGGTTGACCTCGGGCGCCGGCTTGTCGGCGACGTTGGGGATCTTCGCCACCGCGGCCCTGAACTTCTCGATCGCCTCCAGCGGGTCCACGCTGCCGGCCAGCTGGGCCGTGCGGTCCACGCGCCGCACCGGCAGCGCGCTGAAGTTCTGCACCGTGTCGCCGAAGACCTTGCCGTTGCCGACCAGGGTCATCACGTTGTCCGGCGTGATGACGGTGGTGCCGAACAGGCCCAGCTCGTGCACGGTGCCGGTGACGCCGCCGATCTGCACGAAGTCGCCGACCTTGAAGGGCCGCAGCACCAGCATGAAGGCGCCGGCGGCGAAGTTGCCGAGCATGCCGCTCCAGGCCGCGCCGATGGCGACACCGGCGCCGGCCAGCATGGCGGCGAAGCTCGTCGTCTGGATGCCGAAGTAGCCCAGGATGCCGAGCACCAGGGCGATGTTCAGCGCCACGTTGACGATGGAGCCGAGGTACTTCGTCAGCGTCGGGTCGACGTTGTTGCGGTTCATCGCCGCCTGCATGACGGCGATGACACGGCCGATCAGCCAGCGGCCGACGATCCAGAACGCAATCGCCGCGGCGATCTTGATCACCAGCTCGGTGACGGTGGTGCTGAGAAATGTCTGGATCGATTGCATGTCCACGGCGGGCCCTCCTTGTTGGAAGCGGCCATCGTAGACGCCCGGCGTGACCGGCGGAAGCCGGATGTCAGTCGTCGATGTCGCGCAACAGCTTCCACACCGGGTCGGCGCCCAGGTGCAGCAGGTCGGCGATCTCGGCCACGTCGTCGGGCAGGGCAGCGTTGTCCCAGCCGGCAGCGCTGTGGCGCGCCACGCGGATGGCCAGCAGCACGTTGCGCACCTGGGCGCGTTCGGCATGGCGGTCGTCGCTGATGCGCACCAGCAGCTCGGGCAGACGCCAGGCCAGCATCAGCGCATGCTGCAGGTCGGGCAGTTCCACGTGCAGCAGTTCACGCTGCACCGCCGCCGAGCGCAGCGCCGGGTTGGCCGTCTGGCGGGCGGCGATGGCCCCGGCCAGCGCCGGAGCGCGCAGCCACAGCAGCAGCTCGGCGAAGTCGTGCAGCAGCGCGGCTTCGTGGATCACCGCGACATCGTGGTCCATGCGGTGCACGGCAAACGACATCGCGAAGTTGGCGGCACGGTGCGAGCGTTTCAGCACGGCGCGGAAACCGGCCAGCGCCTCGGGCTGCGCGGCCAGTGTGTCTTCCACCGTGGCCTGCGGGCCGAAGGCGCGGAAAAACGGGCCGATGCCCAGCAGCACCAGGGCGGCCGTCACCGTTTCGGCTTCGCCGCGGGTGTCGGGGTCGCGGCCGCGGCGCAGCCGGGCCACGTGGGCCAGCAGCTTCAGCGTCATCAGCGGGTCGACGGCGATGGTCTCGGCCAGCAGATGGGCGTCGACCTCGTCCTCGACGGCACGCAGGGCCTCCAGCGTTTCGGCGGTGTCGGCCAGCACCGGCAGGGCCTCGATGTCGAAGCAGCGCACCCAGCCGTCCACGTCGCGCAGCGGCTGCGTGATGAAGACGGGTGCGGTGCTGGCCATCGGGCGGTTCCCTCGTGATGGGATTATCGGCAGCACCCGCCGGCGCTAAAGCCGCAGCATGAGGCCGTCGCGGGCATTGGCGCGGCCGTTCAGCAGCGCCCGGTAAGCGGCTTCCACGGCGGCCGGTCCTTGTGCATGGCGGATCTGCAGCCAGGGCTGGGCGCTGTCGTTCACCGGCTGCATGAAGGCGCGCCAGGCCTCGGCCAGGCGCTGCTGCAGGCCGGACGAGCCCCAGCCTTCGGGTGGCGGGGCGCTGCGCTTCTTCACCTGGGCCGGCGCAAAAAACAGCACCGGGCGTGGGCCGGGCAGGCCACCGCCGCTGCCGAGCTCGGCCCAGTGTGTGCCACCGACCGAGCAGCTGTAGGCCAGGCTGTGCAGCAGGCGCTGGTGCAGCTGCAGCCGCAGCGCGGCGTCGCCGGCGAAGTCGATGTAGACGGCGGGGGTGCTGTTGTCCAGCGTTGCCACGCTGTCGTAGCTGCGCACCTCGTCATAGCAGCCCAGCGAGCGTGTGAAGTCCAGGTTGGCCGGCGAGGTCAGCCCGACGATGCGCGGCCGGCTGCTGCGCTGCGACAGGCAGAAGGCCGTGCCATAGGCCGTCTTGCTCGAAGCGCTGGACAGCAGCAGCTGTTGCGCGCCGAAGAAGCCGGCTTCGGCCATGAAATCGTCGATCAGGAACGAGGTCGTGAACAGCGGCCGCAGCACGGCCTGCTGGCCTTCCTGGCTGGCGTCGTAGCCGGGGTCGGCATCGCAGAACTGGTAGTGGTTGTAGACCACGGCCAGCTCGGCACGGTGTGCCGCGGCATCGACAAAACCGTTGCCACCCACACGGGCCGGCTGCACCACCAGGTGGCTGCCCATCGGCAGGTAGCCGTAGACACGCCGGCCCACGGCCACGCCCTCGGCGCGGCTTTCGGCGACGCTGGCGAAGCCCCACACCGGCACGCAACCCCAGGCCGGGTCTTCGGCGGGGAAGAACTGCCAGTACTTCATCGCCTCGCCGAAGGCGGCATAGGTGATGTTGTTGGCGGTCAGCGCGAAATGCGCCACCGCCAGCCGCACCTCGCCGTCGGCCAGCGGCCGGGCGGCAGGTGCGTCGCTGTCGGGTGCGAAACGCACGCTGTGCAGGTCGCGGCGCGCGACCAGAAAACGGGAACCGGCGTCCTGGATCATGGGCAGGCGGGTCATGAAGAGCCTGCCAGCATGATCACGCCGGTCCTGTCCCGCTGTCACCCCCGTGACGCCGAGGCGAAACGGGGGTGGTGCCAGCAGCCAGCCGCTGTTCACGGCGGGCTCACAGACGGCTGACGCCGTCGAGGCGGCCGACGAGTTCGCCGTCCACGTACAGCGCACCTTCGGGTGCGCCGGCCTGGGCGTAGAACTCGAGCACGGGCTCGCCGGCCGGTGCACGTGCCGCGGGCAGCAGGCGCATCGCCAACTGGCCGAGCAACAGGCTGACACCGTGCAGCGCCATCGCCAGCAGCATGCGGGCGCGGCCATGTTCCGGGGGCAGCAGGACCAGGGGGAGGTCGTCTCTCAACATCAACATGATGGGTCTCCAGCGGTCGCCGTTGCTCGTGGCTTGGGTCGTCCGCTCAGGGGTTCAGGGGCTGGGTCGCAGTCGTTGCAGTTCCAGGCGCAGTTCGCGCCCGGCTTGCTGGCGCCGTGAGCCGGCGCTGGCACGGTGTTCACCGGCACGGCGCAAACGGGTCATGGCGACCAGCGGGTTCCTGGGCTTGAGGGTCGGGACGGTGATCTTCATCGGGGGCTCCTTGTCGGTCGTCGCGCGGGCCGTGGAATGCAAAAGGCCCGGGTTGCTGGTGCAACCCGGGCCTCGGTGGAGCCGCCACCTCGTCGCCGAGGCGCTAGCCGTCCACCTGCGCCCCGGGCGGGGCACCATGGAAAAACATGCCGGCTTGCAGCTTCTGCATGCCTGCCGCCGCCGCGATGCGGCCGGCAGGCAGGTTCAGCAGAGGCAGGCAGTCGAACATGTTAGGTTCCGTGTGGGTTGATCGGTATGCGGCGGGGCGGTGCTTCGACATCAGGGTCGGGAGCAGGGCCTTCACCACACGCTTGCGCAGATGATAAAGAATCGGTTATCAAAAGGCAAGTTGTCTTGATCCCCAACACTGGGGAGAAGAAACCCGCAGTGCGCTGCCGTGCCGACAACCGGCCTGGCGCTACTTCTTCTGCTTCAGCGGCGCCACGCCGCTTTGTGCGCGCCGCCACAGGTCGGCCGGGTCGCCGCCGGGG
>JBASTF010000323.1:0-3765 GCA_049274755.1 Rubrivivax sp.
GCGCTGGGCCGATGCGCTGGCCGCTGGCCTGCAGCCCGGGCCGCACACGGCGCGGCCCGACGACATGGCGCTGCTGCCCTACACCTCGGGCACCACCGGCCTGCCCAAGGGCTGCGTGCACACGCAGCGCACGCTGATGAGCAACGTCATCGGCGGTGGCCTCTGGGGCCATGCCAGCGCCGAGACGGTGAGCCTGGGCGTGGTGCCCATGTTCCACATCACCGGCATGATGTATGGCGTGCTGGGCTCGGTCTACCTGGGCTCGACCGTGGTGATCCTGCCGCGCTGGGACCGTGAACTCGCCGGGCGCCTGATCTCGCGCCACCAGGTCACGCACTGGACCTGCATCCCGACGATGATCATCGACCTCTTCGGCAGCCCGAACTACAAGAGCTTCGATCTCACCAGCCTGCGCTACCTCAGCGGCGGCGGCGCGGCGATGCCGCAGGCCGTGGCCGAACGGCTGCAGCAGGAGTTCGGCCTGACCTTCGCCGAAGGTTATGGCCTCACCGAAACCGCGGCACCCAGCCACGGCAACCCACCCGAGCGGGCCAAGCTGCAATGCCTGGGCATTCCGATCTACGGCGTCGACTCGCGCATCGTCGACCCGGTGACGCTGCAGGAACTGCCGCCCGGCGAGGTCGGCGAAATCGTCACGCACGGGCCCATGGTGTTCAAGGGCTACTGGGGCCACCCCGAGGCCACGGCCGCGGCCTTCATCGAGATCGAGGGCAAGTCGTTTTTCCGCACCGGCGACCTGGGCCGCATGGACGAAGAAGGCTACTTCTTCATCACCGACCGGCTCAAGCGCATGATCAACGCCAGCGGCTTCAAGGTCTGGCCCAGCGAGGTGGAACTGCTGCTGTTCAAGTGCCCGGCGGTGCAGGAAGCCTGCGTCATCTCGACCAAGGACGCCTACCGCGGCGAAAGCGTGAAGGCCGTGGTGGTGCTGCGCACCGAAGCCCGTGGGCACACGGCACCCGAGGACATCATCAACTGGGCGCGTGAACACATGGCGGCCTACAAGGTGCCGCGCATCGTCGAGTTCGCCGAGAGCCTGCCCAAGAGCGGTTCGGGCAAGGTGATGTGGCGGCTGCTGCAGGAGAAGGAAGCGGCCTGAGGCACAAGCCCCGCGGCTTCAGCTGACCAGCCGCGACAGCGCCAACTGCAGCACCCGCGCGTCGCTGCTGGCGCGGTGGCGCGACAGGCCGAGCTCGGCGCGTGTGTGGCGCTGCAGTTCCTCCAGCCGCGCCAGCCGGGTTTCGTCGAGCAGCCGGTGCACCGATTCCAGCTTGAAGCGAGGTGCGCTGTCGGCGGCTTCGAACAGCGCGCCCAGCCAGCTGTAGTCGTGGGCCCAGCCGTCGCAGTAGACGGTGAGGCCTCCGAGGTCGTCGTTCAGCATGCGTGCCACCTCGCCGGGCGGGCGGCCGTGGCGCAGCAGCGTCTGGCGTGCGATGTGGTGCACCTGCTCGGCAGCAATGTCCCAGTGGGTCCAGGGCGGCGCCGGCTGGATCAGCGTGCAGCGGGCACGGCCATCGGGCAGCACGTAGCCGACCTCAATGGGGTAGCTGTGGCGGCCGAAGCCCGAGGCTTCGATGTCCAGCACACAGGGCACATTGCGCATGGCCCGATTCTGGAACACTCCGTGGCCATGCAGCGAAGTTTTGATGTTGTCATCGTCGGTGGCGCCGTGGTCGGCAGTGCCGCGGCCTACTTCCTGGCGCGCAGCGGCTTCGGCGGCCGTGTGCTGCTGATCGAGCGCGACATGGCTTTCCGCGACTGCGCGACGACACGCTCGCTGGCCTCGATCCGCCACCAGTTCTCGGTGGCCGAGAACATCCGCATGTCGATGTTCGGCACCGAGTTCCTGCGCCAGCCCGAGCAGCTGGCCGTGAACGGCGAGGTGCCGGCCATCGGGCTGAAGGAAGCCGGGTATCTGTTCCTGGCCAGCGCTGCGGGCCGGGCGCAGCTGGCGCAGAACCACGGCCTGCAACGGTCGGAAGGGGCCGACATCGCCTGGCTCGACAGCAATGCGCTCGCACGGCGTTTCCCCTGGCTGGCCAGCGGCGACCTGGCTGCCGGCACGCTGGGCCTCAGCGGCGAAGGCTGGATCGACGCCCATGCGCTGATGCATGGCCTGCGCCGCAAGGCCCAGGCTTTGGGCGTGCAGGTGATGCAGGCCCAGGTGCTGGCGCTGCAGCGCGACGGCGCGCGCCTCACCGACGTGCAACTGGCCGACGGCACGCAGATCGGCTGCGGCTGGGTCATCAACGCCGCCGGCACCGGTGCCACGGCCCTGGCGGCCAGCGCCGGCATCGGCCTGCCGGTGCGGCCACGCAAACGCTGCGTCTTCCACTTCCGCAGCCCGGCGCAACTGCCCGGCTGCCCGCTGGTCATCGACCCCACGGGGCTGTACTTCCGGCCCGAAGGCCAGGGTTTCCTCTGCGGCATCGCGCCGCCGGACGACGACGACCCGGACAGCCACGACTTCGAGGTGCCGCCGACGATGTTCGAAGACCAGCTGTGGCCGCTGCTGGCCGCCCGTGTGCCGGGCTTCGAGGCCGTGCGCCTGCTCAGCGCCTGGGCCGGGCATTACGACGTCAACACGCTGGACCACAACGCCATCCTCGGCCCGCACCCGGAAGTCCAGAACCTGCTGTTCGCCAACGGCTTCAGCGGCCATGGCGTGCAGCAGGCGCCGGCCGTGGGCCGCGCGCTGGCCGAGTGGGTGCAGTTCGGTGGCTGGCGCTCGCTGGATCTCTCGGCCTTCGGCTGGCAGCGTGTGCTGCAGGGCCGGCCGCTGCGTGAGCTGAACGTGGTCTGAAAACAAAAACAGGAGCCGGAGCTCCTGTTGTGCCGTGGGGCGAAGCCGTTTACTTCTTGGCTTCTTCCTTCTTGGCTTCCTTCTTCTCTTCCTTCTTGTCGGCCTTCTTCTCGTCCTTCTTGGCTTCGGCCTTGGCGGCCGGGGCGCTGGCCTTCATCGGCGCGCCACCGGCGTGCGAAGCGGCTTGCGCGTTGAAGGCGAAGGCCGCGAGGGCGGCGACGATCAGGGTGCTCAGCTTGGTCATGGCGGTTCTTTCGTTGGTTTGGCGGAAGGCATGGTCCGGCGTGCCCGGGTTTGCCCTGGTGCCGGCGCCGAACCCTGCCAGGGTCCGGTCCTGCTGCAACGTGTCCACGCGCAGAACGGTTGACGGCGCGGGCACAGATCGGCACCGCTGCCATCCGGAACGTGATCTCTTGCGTACAGTTGCATGTGCGCCGTGTTTTCCGATCCATGCTGCTGTTGTCGGCCCTGGCCTGCTCCGCCTTGCCGGTTGCAGCGGCGCCGTTCACGCCTGGCTCGGACCAGCAGGTGCTGGAACGCCTGCCTGCGCGCCGCGGCGACCCGCAGCAGCGCGAACTGGCCGAACTGCGGCGCCGCCTCGTCGCCGAACCACGCAACGTCGAGCTGGCGCTGCAGGTCGCGCGGCGCTATTACGCCGCCGTGGCGGCCGAAGGCGACCCGCGTTACATCGGTTACGCCCAGGCGGCGCTGGCGCCCTGGTGGGACCTGCCCGAGCCGCCGCCGGCCGTGCGTGTGCAGCGTGCGGTGCTGCGCCAGTTCAACCATGGTTTCGAGGCGGCCGTGGCCGATCTCACGGCCGTGGTGCGCGCCGACCCGGCGCAGGGCGAGGCCTGGGCCTGGCTGGCGGCCATTGCGATGGTGCAGGCGCGTTATGCCGATGCAGGCCAGGCCTGCGGGCGGCTGGCGCCGCTGGCCTCGCC
>JBASTF010000324.1:0-5243 GCA_049274755.1 Rubrivivax sp.
ATCACCGTGCTGCCGCCGGCCGCCGAAGACCTGCAGGTCTTCCACGCCGGCAGCACGCTGAAGGACGGCCAGCCGGTCACCAGCGGCGGGCGTGTGCTCTGCGTCACCGCACTGGGCGAATCGGTGCGGCTGGCGCAGCAGCGTGCGCTGGATGCCGTGCGTGGCATCCATTTCGACGGTGCGCAGTGGCGCAACGACATCGGCCACCGCGCCATCCATGCCCCCCCCCGCAGCGCCTCTGGCGCTCCCCCCCAGGGGGGCGCCGCTGGTGGGCCGGCGAAGCCGGATCCACGGCGGCCGCTGGGTGCGGGCGACCCGCAGTGAGCGCCGTGGACACGGCAGCGGTGCGCAGCTACCTGCTGGGGCTGCAGCAGCGCATCGTGCAGACGCTGCAGGCCGAGGACGGCCAGGCCTTCGTCAGCGATGGCTGGACACGTGAACCCGGTGGCCGGCTCGAAGGCGACGGGCTGACGCAGCTGGTCGAAGGTGGCGGCCTGATCGAACGCGGCGGCTGCAACTTCAGCCATGTGCAGGGCAAGACGCTGCCGCCCTCGGCCACGCAGCACCGGCCCGAGCTGGCCGGCGCGCCGTTCGAGGCCATCGGCGTGTCGCTGGTGATGCACCCGCACAACCCGCATGTGCCCACGGTGCACATGAACGTGCGCCTGTTCGCCGCGCGGCCCGAGGGCCGCGAACCCGTCACCTGGTTCGGCGGCGGCATGGACCTCACGCCGTACTACGGCGTCGAAGAAGACGCACGCCACTTCCACCGCAGCTGTGCCGACGCGCTGGCACCCTTTGGCGCCGACAAGTACCCGCGCTTCAAGACCTGGTGCGACGAGTACTTCTTCCTGAAGCACCGCAACGAAGCGCGTGGTGTCGGCGGCATCTTCTTCGACGACTTCGCCGAAGCCGGTTTCGACGGCGGCTTTGCGCTGCTGCGCGCCGTCGGCGACAGCTTCCTGCCGGCCTGGCTGCCCATTGTGCAGCGCCGCCGGGCCACGCCCTATGGCGAGCGCGAACGCGACTTCCAGGCCTACCGCCGCGGGCGCTATGTCGAGTTCAACCTCGTCTGGGACCGCGGCACCTTGTTCGGCCTGCAAAGTGGTGGCCGCACCGAAAGCATCCTGATGTCGATGCCGCCGCTGGTGAAGTGGCGTTACGACTGGCAGCCTGAACCCGGTTCGCCCGAGGCACGGCTGTACAGCCACTTCCTGCCGCCGCGCGACTGGCTGGCGGAGTGAGCTGATGCGCATCGGCCTCTTCGGGGGCAGCTTCGACCCGGTGCACGGCGCCCATGTCGCGCTGGCCCGTTCGGCCCTGGTGGACCTGCGGCTGGACAGCGTGCGCTGGGTGCCGGCGGGCCAGCCCTGGCAGAAGGGCCGGGCCATCACCGAGGCCGTGCACCGCGAGGCCATGGTGCGGCTGGCCATTGCCGGCGAATCCCGTTTTGTGCTCGACCGCATCGAGCTGGAACGCCAGGGCCCCAGCTACACGCTGGACACCGTGCGTGCGCTGCAGGCCACGATGCCGGGCCACGACTGGTTCCTGCTGATCGGCCAGGACCAGTACGCCGGCCTGCACACCTGGAACGCCTGGCAGGACTTGTTGCCACGTGTGACGCTGGCCGTGGCCAACCGCCCGGGCCCGATGGCGGCCGTGCACCCCGAGGTGCTGCGTTTCCCGCACCGCAGCGTGCCGCTGGCGATGCTGGACATCTCGTCCACCGACATCCGCAGCCGCTGCGCCACAGGGCAGGACATCTCGCAACTGGTGCCGCCCGAAGTGGCGCGCTATATTGACCAACACCGGCTCTACCGAGCCGCTTCCGGGAGCTGAATGGACATTCGCAAGCTGCAGCGGGCCATCGTTGATGGCCTGGAGGACGTGAAGGCGCAGAACATCGCCGTCTTCAACACCGAACACCTGAGCTCGATGTTCGAGCGCGTGATCATCGCCTCGGGCAGCAGCAACCGGCAGACCAAGGCGCTGGCTTCCAGCGTGCGCGACAGCGTCAAGTCGCGTGGCATGCAGGTGCTGTCCACCGAGGGCGAGGACAACGGCGAGTGGATCATCGTCGACTGCGGTGCCGCCGTGGCGCACATCATGCAGCCGGCCATCCGCGACTACTACCACCTGGAAGAGATCTGGGGCGGCAAGGCCGTGCGCATGAAGGTGGTCGCTGCCGACGGCAAGCTGGTGAAGGCCTCCGAGCCCGCGCCGCCGCTGGGCCGTTCGAACGCCGCCAAGAAGGGTCAGGCCGCGGCGGCACGTGAAGTGACCAAGCCCGTGGCCGCAAAGAAGGCGCCGGCGAAAAAGCTGCCGGCGAAAAAAACCGTGGCCAAGAAGGTGGTTGCGAAAAAAGCACCAGCCAAAAAAACCACGCGCACGCGCTGAGGCATGAAGCTGCTGGTCGTTGCCGTCGGCCAGCGCCAGCCGGCCTGGGCCGATGCCGCCTGGGACGACTTCGCCAAACGTTTCCCGCCCGAGATGCGGCTGGAACTGAAGGCGCTGAAGGCCGAGGCGCGCAGCGGCGGCAAGACGGCGGCGCAGTGCATGGCCGCCGAGGCCCAGCGCTTCGAGGCCGGCTTGCCGAAAGGCGCCCGCCGTGTTGTGCTGGACGAACGCGGCACGCGCCACACCAGCGCCACGCTGGCCCAGCGCCTGGGTTTCTGGCGCGGCGACGGGCGCGACGTCGCCCTGCTGATCGGCGGCCCCGATGGCCTGGACCCGCAGTTCAAGGCCACGGCCGACGAAACACTGCGCTTGTCGGACCTGACGCTGCCACACGCCTTTGCCCGTGTGCTGCTGGCCGAGGCGCTGTACCGCGCCTGGTCGCTGTCCACCGGCCACCCCTACCACCGCGAATGAGCCGCGCATGATGCACAGCTTCGTCTACCTGGCCTCACAAAGCCCGCGCCGTGCGCAGCTGATCGAGCAGCTGGGCATCCGGCACCAGCCGCTGCTGCCGGCACGGCGCGAAAACGCCGAGCGCCTGGAAGAAGAGCGGCCGAACGAAACACCGGTGGACTATGTGCGCCGCGTCACGCTGGCCAAGCTGCTGGCCGCGCGCACGCGGCTGGCCGCACGTGGGCTGCCGGTGGCGCCCATCCTCACCGCCGACACCACGGTGGCGGCCGGCAAACGCATCCTCGGCAAACCGCGTGATGCCGACGACGCGGCCGCCACGCTGCGCCTGCTGTCGGGCCGCTGGCACCAGGTGCACACGGCGGTGGCGGTGAGCCACGGGCCGCTGTCGCTGCTGGCGCTGAACACCTCGCGTGTGCGCTTCGCCGCGCTGTCCGAACGTGTGATCGACCAGTACATCGCCAGCGGCGAACCCTTCGGCAAGGCCGGTGCCTATGCCATCCAGGGCCGCATCTCGGCCTGGATCGAACGCATCGAAGGCAGCTACACCGGTATCATGGGTCTGCCCCTGTTCGAGACGCGGGAGTTGCTGGCCCAGGCGCGTGTGCAGGCCGGTCCCTGAGACAACATCAACGACAAGCAGTCCCCCAGCCGTGGCCAGCCAGGACATCCTCATCAACTGGGCCCCGCAGGAAACGCGGGTGGCCATCGTCGAAAACGGTGCGGTGCAGGAACTGCACATCGAACGCACGCTGGAACGTGGCCTGGTCGGCAACGTCTACCTTGGCAAGGTCGCGCGTGTGCTGCCGGGCATGCAGAGCGCCTTCATCGACATCGGCCTGGAGCGCGCGGCCTTCCTGCACGTGGCCGACCTGCACGGCCACCCGGCCACCCGCAACGACGCACCGCTGCCGCCGATCGAACGCCAGGTCTTCGAAGGCCAGACGCTGACGGTGCAGGTCATCAAGGACGCCATCGGCACCAAGGGCGCGCGGCTGTCGACCCAGGTGTCCATCGCCGGCCGCATGCTGGTGTTCCTGCCGCACGACAACCACATCGGCATCAGCCAGAAGATTGGCAGCCCCGAGCTGCGTGAACAGCTGCGCGCGCGCATGCAGGTGCTGGCCGGCAACGAAGGCGGCGGCTTCATCCTGCGCACCAATGCCGAAGAGGCCAGCGACGCCGAACTCGCCGACGACATCGCCTACCTGCGCAAGACCTGGGCGCGCATCCGCGAACGGGCACAAAGCCAGCCGCCGGGCACGCTGCTGCACCAGGACCTGAGTCTTGCCGAACGTGTGCTGCGCGACCTGACGACCGAAGCGACGCAGACCATCCGCATCGACAGCCAGATGCAGTTCGATGCGCTGAAGAGCTTCGGCGACACCTACATGCCGGGCGCACGTGCCAAGCTCGACCTGTACCGCGGCGAGCGGCCGATCTTCGACCTGTTCGGCATCGAAGAAGAGATCCAGCGTGCGCTGGCGCGGCGTGTCGACCTGAAGAGCGGGGGCTACCTGATCGTCGACCAGACCGAGGCGCTGACGACGATCGACGTCAACACCGGCGGTTACGTCGGCGCGCGCAACTTCGAGGACACGATCTTCAAGACCAACCTCGAAGCCGCTGGCGCCATCGCGCGGCAACTGCGCTTGCGCAACCTGGGCGGCATCATCATCGCGGACTTCATCGACATGGGCCGCGAAGACCACCAGCAGGCCGTGCTGGCCGAGCTGCGCAAGCAGCTGGCGCGCGACCGCACACGCACCACGGTGAGCGGCTTCACGCAGCTGGGCCTGGTCGAGATGACACGCAAGCGCACGCGCGAAAGCCTGGCCCACATGCTGTGTGAACCCTGCCCCACTTGCCAGGGCCGTGGCCAGGTGAAAACCGCGCGCAGCGTCTGCTACGACATCCTGCGCGAGATCCTGCGCGAAGCGCGCCAGTTCAACCCCAAGGAATTCCGCGTCATCGCCAGCGCCAGCGTCGTCGAGATGCTGCTCGACGAAGAGAGCACGCACCTGGCCGGGCTGTCGGAGTTCATCGGCAAGCCGATCTCGCTGTCGGCCGAGGCGACGATGAATCCGGAGCAGTACGACATCGTCTTGTTGTAACGGCTCAGGGGGTCTCACCCCGTCTCAGCCGCCACACGCAAGTCGCTGTCGCGCCAGGAAAATTTCCATGGCGAGTGTCTTCGAGTGTCATGACGTCCCAAGCAATTGCAACAGGATTGGGTAGCTGCGCTGGTAGCTAGTGTCCTGTCCCGCTGATACGTGAGCAAAGTCGATGCAGTTTTTCGAGGATCGAATCTGCGGTGGCTGTCCACTTGAAGGGCTGGCAGTTCGTGTTGTAAGTGGTGACGAAGTGATCGATGC
>JBASTF010000325.1:0-2598 GCA_049274755.1 Rubrivivax sp.
GGCGCCCACAGCGTGCTGCTGCCGGCCGGCAGCCAGCGCCGCGCCGCAGCCGCGCGTTCGGCCGGTGTCAGCGAGGCCAGCGCCTTTTCCAGAATGCTGTGCAACAGCGGCTGCTGGCGGCTGACCACCGGGCCGTAGTAGCGGCTTTCGACGCTGCGCAGCCGGTGCACCTGCAGGTTGCTCAGCAGCCCGGCTTCGATGGCGTAGACCGCGTCGTGCTGCCAGGCCACCCCCAGATCGGCCTGGCCGCGCGACACCGCCAGCACCATCTCCTGGCTGTTGCGGAACGGCAGGATGCGCGCTTCGGGGAAGGCCGAGGCGATGAGCTCGGCCGGCGCCGACGCCTCCACGGTGCCCAGCGTGCGCCCGGCGAAGTTCTGCGCCGACGAGAGGTCCGGCGTGTCGCGCCGCGCCACCAGCACCAGCTGCACCTGCAGCAGCGATCCCGGAAAGCTGGCGTGGCGCTGGCGGGCGACGCTGGGCGCGGCAATCGGCGACATGTCGGCCTGGCCGTCGATGAAGGCCTTCACCGCAGCGGCCGTGCTGTCGACGGCCTGGTAGCGCAGCGTCAGTCCGGCACGTTCGGCAGCCAGGGCCAGCAGGTCGATGGCAAACCCCTGCGGCGCGCTGCCGTCGTCGCCAACACGGTAGAAGGGCTCGATGCCCTTGACCACCATCACACGCACAGGCCCGTGGCCGCTGATCCAGGCGCGTTCGGCGGCGCTCAGTTCCAAGGCCTGGGCCGCCAGCGCCAGGCCGGCAAGAACGACGCCGATCAGCCAGCCGCGCAACACCGCCGCGTCAGACGCCGAAGCCGTCGTCCGCAGCGATCACCGCACCGTTGACGAAATGGCTTTCGTTGGCGCACAGCATCAGCAGCGCCACGTCCAGGTCCTGCGGTTTGCCGACACGTTTGCGCGGCAGCATGTTCACCAGCTTCTGGCCGGCCTCGGTCTGCCAGTGGTGGTGGTTGATCTCGGTGTCGATGTAACCCGGGCACAGCGCGTTGACGTTGATGCCGTAGCGGCCCCACTCCAGCGCCATCGCCTTCGTCATGTGCACGACGGCGGCCTTGCTCATCGCATAGACGCCGATCTGGCCCAGCACCTTCAGCCCGGCCATCGACGCGATGTTGACGATGCGCCCGCCGGTGAAGGTGCCCGGCGCCTCGCCCTTGCTGCGCGCGATCATGCGCTTGGCCGTTTCCTGCGCAACGAAGAAGGCACCCCGGGTGTTGGTGTCCATCACGTAGTCGTAGTCCTCGGGCTTGACGTCGGTCAGCTTCTGCGTGGTGCTGACGCCCGAGTTGTTGACGAGGATGTCGATGGCGCCCATCTCGGTCTCGGCATGGGCCACCGCGGCGCGGATGCTGTCGTGGTCGGTGACGTCCAGGCCGACGACATGGGCGTCGCCGCCGGCAGCCTCGATCTCGGCGCGCAGCGTCTTCAGCCGCTCGACACGGCGCGCGGCCAGCACCACGGCGGCACCGGCGCGGCTGAGTGTCTTCGCGAACTGCATGCCCAGGCCGCTGGAGGCACCGGTGACCAGCGCCACGCGCCCGGACAGATCGATCTGGTAGGACATCCTCTTCGCTCCTGCAAGCCCTCTGCCGGGGACGATAGCACGCGACAATGCAGCGATGGACAAGGTCGATGCAGTGGTCGTCGGCGCCGGTGTCGTGGGCCTGGCGGCCGCGCGGGCCCTGGCGCTGGCAGGCCTGGAAACGGTGATCGTCGAGGCCGAAAGCCTGATCGGCAGCGGTGTCTCGTCGCGCAACAGCGAGGTCATCCACGCCGGCATCTACTACACACCCGGCAGCCTGAAGGCCCGGCGCTGCGTCGAAGGCCGGCAGCGCCTGTATGCCTATTGCGAAGAGCGCGGCGTGGCGCACCGGCGCTGCGGCAAGCTCATCGTCGCGACACGGCCCGAGGAACTGCCCAAGCTCGATGCGCTGCTGGCCCGCGCCCAGGCCTGCGGCGTGCACGACCTGCAGCGCCTGTCGGCTGCCGAAGCACTGGCGCTGGAACCGGCGCTGCAGTGCGCCGGCGCGCTGCTGTCGCCCAGCACCGGCATCGTCGACAGCCATGGCCTGATGACGGCCCTGCTGGGTGATGCGGAAAACGCCGGCGCCATGCTGGCGCTGCGCTCGCCGCTGCTGGCCGCGCAGCGCGACGGCGACCTGTGGTGTGTGCAGACCGGTGGCGACGAAGCCTTCGAACTGCACACACGCTGGATCGTCAACGCCGCCGGGCTCTCGGCCCAGGCTGTGGCGCGCAGCATCGCCGGTTTTCCGGCCGCTGCCGTGCCGCAGCAGCACCTGGCCAAGGGCCACTACTTCTCGCTGGCCGGGCGTTCGCCGTTCACGCACCTGGTGTATCCGACGCCGGTGGACGGTGGCCTCGGTGTGCACCTGACGCTGGACCTGGGCGGCCAGGCGCGTTTCGGGCCCGATGTCGAATGGCTGGCCGCCGACCAACCGATCGACTACGCGGTGGACCCCGCGCGCCAGGCTGCGTTCGAAGCCGACATCCGCCGCTACTGGCCCGCCCTGCCCGGCGGCGCCTTGCTGCCGGCCTACAGCGGCGTGCGGCCCAAGCT
>JBASTF010000326.1:0-2208 GCA_049274755.1 Rubrivivax sp.
CAGCCGCAGGGCCTGCGGGTCTGAGGCCGCAGCGAGCGACAACGATGCGCGACTTCTACGCCTCTTCCGCCCCGATGCCGCTGGACCAGGCCGACGGCCTGCGCCGCATGTTCGCCGGCACGCGCCAGCGTTTCATCCCGCTGGCCGCGAACCCGCATGTGCCGGCCTCCGGCGCGCTGCTCGACCATGTCGCCGCCACGCTGCTGAAAAGCGGTCGGCGTGTGCTGGTCGTCGATGCTGCCGACACGGCGCCGCTGCCCAACGACATCGCCTTGCTCGATGTCGGCGCCGGCATCGAGAACCTGAACCCGCAGCTGGGCTACCTGGCTGCACGTGGCCTGCCGCTGCAGCATGTGGACACCCGCGGTTCGGCCGCCGGTTTCCTCGACGCGCTGTCGCAGGCCGCGCCGCGGGCCGACGTCGTGCTGCTGCACGCCAA
The DNA here is from genome assembly GCA_049274755.1 of Rubrivivax sp. Taxonomy (GTDB): domain Bacteria; phylum Pseudomonadota; class Gammaproteobacteria; order Burkholderiales; family Burkholderiaceae_C; genus Rubrivivax. The sequence goes on from JBASTF010000326.1 coordinate 440, forward strand.
CGCCACCGACCTGGCACGCATGTTCATGCGCCGCTCGGCACGCCCCATCCTGCTGGGCGCCGACCACGCGGAGAGCATCAAACACGCCTATGCCGCCTGCAAGCTGCTGGCCCAGCGCTGCAGCCTGATGACCTTCGATCTGCTGCTCGCCGCGCCGCGCCGTTCGCGCCGTGCCGGTGGCATCGCCTCCAGCCTGGCGGGCTGCGCCGACGGTTTCCTCGGCGCCGTGCTGCACGACTGGGCCGTCATCGACCCGGCGGTCGAACCCGGCACCCCCGACATGGCGCTGGAGCGCCTGCTGGCCGCGCAACTGGCGCTGGCCGAAGACACCTTGCCCGGCGTGGCGATGGCTCAGCAGGCGCGCAGCCTGGGCCTGAGCTGAATCGACCACGCCCACGAACAAAACCGACTGTCCGAAAAGCCACCTGAAGGCCCCACAGCATGTACACCGCCAAAGGACAACTCGACGCCAACGCGCTGCTGAAGCAATACAGCCCGCTGGTGCGGCGCCTTGCGCACCAGATGATTGCCAAGCTGCCGGCGAACGTCGAACTCGACGACCTGATCCAGGTGGGCATGATCGGCCTGTCGGATGCGCTCAGCCGCTTCGACGCGGCCCAGGGCGTGCAGTTCGAGACCTTCGCCACCCAGCGCATCCGCGGCGCCATGCTCGACGAACTGCGTGGCAACGACTGGATGAGCCGCGGCGACCGCCGCCACCAGCGCAGCATCGAAACCGCGGTGCACAAGCTGGAGCAGAAGTTCGGCCGCGCGCCCAACGAAACCGAGATCGCCCGCGAGATGGGGCTGAGCCTCACCGAGTACCAGGAACTGCTGGGCAAGGTGCGCGGCACCCAGCTCATCTACCTGGAAGACATGAGCGGCGACGACGGCGACGACGATTTCCTGGACCGCCATGTCGCCGACGAAGAAGCCAACCCGCTGGGCCGCCTGCAGGACATGCGCATGCGCCAGGCCCTGGTGGACGCCATCAAGAACCTGCCCGAACGCGAGCAGTACGTGATGAGCATGTACTACGAGCACGACATGAATCTCAAGGAGATCGCGGCCGTGCTGAAGGTGACCGAAAGCCGTGTCTGCCAGCTGCACAGCCAGAGCATCGCGCGGCTGCGCACCAGGCTGCGTGAATGGTAGGACCAGGGCGGATCGAGGACGGAAAAACGGCGGGCCGCGGGCCCGCCGTTTGTGTTTTGGTGCCCGCCCGTCTGCCTCGGCCACCGATGATGGCGGCGATGCATGGCTCAAGCCCGCCGCAGCCACACCATCGACCAGGTGACATCCCAGTGGGCACCGCCGTCGCGCGACACGCCTTGCTGCCAGCGGCAGGCGCGCTCGCCGATCTGGTCCCAGACGCCGCGCACCTGGATCGGCTTGCCGTCTTCTTCGTCGTCGGCCTCGAAGATGCCGGCGCCTTGTTCGAACGAGCCGCTCATGCCGGGCAGGGTCAGCACACCGTGGCTGCCGCTGACCCAGTGGTCCATCCAGACCCGCTGTTGCAGGTCCAGCAGGCGCAGGCCCATGCCGCTGAACTTGCGGGCCGGGATGCGCAGTTCCTCCACGCTGCAGGCGCCGGCCAGCAGGCCATGGCAGCTGGCTTCGCCGTCGAAACGTTCCCAGCGGCCATCGTCGCCCAGGCGCTGGTGGCGGATGGCCCAGTCGCCGCTGAGGAACCCGAAGTCACCGGGCTTGCCGGGCGTGCGCTGTGCCACCGGCGGCGAAGTCATCGCGGCGCTGGGCCGGGGTGGGCC
>JBASTF010000327.1:0-9359 GCA_049274755.1 Rubrivivax sp.
ATCGATCACTTCGTCACCACTTACAACACGAACTGCCAGCCCTTCAAGTGGACAGCCACCGCAGATTCGATCCTCGAAAAACTGCATCGACTTTGCTCACGTATCAGCGGGACAGGACACTAGCGCCTCGCGCGGGCCCGACTGGGCGTGGCCACCCTAGCAGCATCCGTCGGCCGCTGACCTAAGAACTTCGCCCAATCCGTCATCAGGGGAGCGCGCTTCTCGAAGAGGTCGCTGCGGAAGTAGGCGAGTTCGGTATCGTTCCCCAGCTTGTGTCCTAGCGCGGCCTCGGCCACGTCCCAGGAGTAGTCGGTGCACTCTCCGGCCCATGTCCTGAACGTCGTACGGAAGCCGTGCGGCACGGCCTCACGATCCGAGGTTGGATCGATCCACCGCTTCTCGGGGTCGTTCATGCGCCGGATAACCTGGGCCAGTGCCATGTCGGAGAGCATGCCCATCGTCGGCGATAAAAACACCTCGTCGCGGCCTTCGAAGCGGGGCAGGGCCTTGAGCAGGTCAATTGCTGCGGCACTGAGCGGCACACGGTGCTCACGTTCGGCCTTCATCCGTTCGGCGGGAACAACCCAGGTTCCAGCGTCAAGGTCGATCTCCGACCAAAGCGCGCCGCGTGTCGTGTCGGACCGCACCGCTGTGAGGACTGTGTACTCCAAGGCTCGGGCAGCGATGCCGCCACAGCCGCGCAATGCCGCCATGAACGCGGAGACATGCTGATACGGCAAAGACGGGTGGTGTTTGACCTTTCGCACCTTCTTTGGCGACGCCAGCAGCTTGTCGAGGTGTCCCTTCCAGCGTGCGGGGTTGGGTCCGTCGCAGTAGCCGAGTGTCTTTGCGTAGTCGATGACGCTCTCGATGCGGCTTCGTACACGTGTCGCGGTCTCGGTCTTTGTTGTCCAGATCGGTCGCAAGACCTCCAGCACCAATGACGTGTCGATGTCGGCCATGACCAAGTCGCCAAACACCGGATAGGCATAGGTGGCTAGCGTGTTCGTCCACTGCTGGCCGTGCTTCGCGTTCTTCCACCCGGCTTCTTGTGACGCGATGTGCGCCTCGGCGCAGTGTCGGAAGGTCTTCGCGCGTGCTTGGTTGGCTAGCAGTTTGGACCGCGCGTCCCGCTTCGCTTGGACGGGGTCGACACCTGCCCGAACCTGGCCCCGCTGCGCGCGGGCTAGCTCGTGCGCTTGTTGCAGCGTGACAGTCGGATAGCCGCCAAGACCCATCTCCCGGCGCTTGTCGCCGACCGTCAACCGCAGAATCCAACTTCTCGCGCCAGTCGGTGCAATCTGAAGGTACAGACCCGAGACGGTGCCCACTGGGTGCATTCCCGGCGCCATCAGATTTCTGACGGCGAGCGCTGACAGCGGCTTGGCAATCTTTGGCATGTGCCTTATCAACCCACCAAACAACCCACCAAACGGATTGCGGTTCGATGATAGGCCGTGATGCAGCCTGCGGCAAGCGCCGACTGATCTACCTATGAAGAGTTCGCCGCACTGAGGCGGTGTGAGGCAGTTTGAGAGAGCCGACTGGCGGAGGGAGCGGGATTCGAACCCGCGGGGGGCTATGAACCCCCACACGCTTTCCAGGCGTGCGACTTAAACCGCTCATCCATCCCTCCAGCGGCGCGCATTCTAGCCGAGTGCTTCAGCGCAGGCTGTCGGCCGTGTGCTTGCGCAGCCAGTCCAGCAGCACGTACTCCAGCGCCTTGGCGTGGGTGCACGCCAGCACCACCGGCGGCGCGCAGCCGGCTTCGTAGGCTTCGCGCCAGCGCAGCGCGCAGACACACCAGCGGTCGCCGGGCTTCAGACCGCGGAAACGGTGTTCGGGGCGTGGTGTGATGAGGTCGTTGCCACGTTCCATCTGGAAGTTCAGGAACTCCACCGTCACCTTGGCGCAGACCACATGGCTGCCGGCGTCGTGTGCATCGGTGTGGCAGCAGCCGTCGCGGTACCAGCCGGTCAGCGGGTCGTAGGAGCAGGGCACCAGGGCCGTGCCCAGCACGTTCAGCGCGGCCGGCACACTCACTTGGCCGCGCCCTTCATCAGCGCCATCGCGGTGCCGATCAGCCCGGCGACCTCGCCCATGTGGCCGGGCACGATCATCGTGTTGTTCTTCTGCGCCAGGTGGGCATAGGCATCCACCGCCTTCTCGGCCACCTTCAACTGCACGGCCTGTTCGCCGCCCGGCTGCTGGATCGCGGCGGCGATCTTGCGGATGGCCTCGGACGTGGCGTCGGCCACCGCGGTGATGGCCGCGGCTTCGCCCTGGGCCTTGTTGATCTCGGCCTGCTTCTCGCCTTCGCTGCGTGCGATGAAGGCTTCGCGCTCGCCGGTGGCGATGTTGATCTGTTCCTGGCGCCGGCCTTCGGAGGCAGCGATCAGCGCGCGCTTCTCGCGTTCGGCGGTGATCTGCGCCTGCATGCTGTGCAGGATGGCGGCCGGCGGCGTGAGGTCCTTGATCTCGTAGCGCAGCACCTTCACGCCCCAGTTCAGCGCCGCTTCGTCGAGGGCGCTGACGACGGCGGCATTGATGATGTCGCGTTCCTCGAAGGTCTTGTCCAGTTCCATCTTGCCGATGACGCTGCGCAGCGTGGTCTGCGCCAGTTGCGTGATGGCGACGATGTAGTCGCTGGCGCCGTAACTGGCGCGCATCGCGTCCGTCACCTGGAAGTAGAGGATGCCGTCGACCTGCAGCTGCGTGTTGTCCTTCGTGATGCAGACCTGGCTGGGCACGTCCAGCGGCACTTCCTTCAGCGAATGTTTGTAGGCCACACGTTCGACGAAGGGCACGACGAACTTCAGCCCCGGGGCCAGCGTGCGGTCGTAGCGGCCGAGTTTCTCCACCACCCAGGCATGCTGTTGCGGCACGATCTTCACCGCGCGGGCAACAAAGATGACGGCGACGATGGCGATGACAAGCGCGATTTCCATGGCGGTGCTTCCGTTCTACTGTTGTGGCGCCACGGTCAGCCAGCTGCCGTGCACCGCGACGATGGTGTGTGGTCCCGGCTTGGGCCTGCCGTTGCCGGCAAAACGCACCGACCAGGTGGCGCCGCGGTAGGGCACACGTGCCGAGCCGTCATCGGCCCAGTGCTCGACCTGCAGCGTCTGGCCGATGTCGAGGTTGACGTCGGGGTTGGCTTCGGCCGGCAGCGATTGCGGCCGGCGCATGCGCTTCCAGTGCCAGGCTGCCGTGGCGCTGGCACCCAGCAGCGCGGCTACCACCACCTGGGCCGTGGTGCCCAGGCCGGCGTGGGCCGACAGCGCGCCGGCGGCGCAGCCCAGGGCCAACATCAGCAGGTAGAAGGTGCCGCTGGCCAGTTCCACGGCCACCAGGGCGCCGGTGGCCAACCACCACCAGGTCGAGGCATTCCAGTCCATGCCCGGAGTTTAGACATGCAGCGCCTCTACACTTCGCGCTCTTTCGCCCCACCGCCTCGAGGCCCTTCGCCATGCTGCGCTTCCGCTTCCCCATCGTCATCATCGACGAGGACTTCCGTTCCGAGAACACCTCGGGCTTCGGCATCCGCGCACTCGCGCAGGCCATCGAGAAGGAAGGCTTCGAGGTCGTCGGCGCCACCAGCTACGGCGACCTAGCGCAGTTTGCGCAGCAGCAAAGCCGTGCCAGCGCCTTCATCCTGTCCATCGACGACAACGAGTTCACACCCGGCCCCGAGCTCGATCCGGCGGTGCTGAACCTGCGCAAGTTCATCGAGGAGATCCGCTGGAAGAACGCCGAGATCCCGATCTACATCTATGGCGAGACGCGTACCAGCCAGCACATCCCGAACGACGTGCTGCGTGAGCTGCACGGCTTCATCCACATGTTCGAGGACACGCCGGAGTTCGTGGCCCGCCACATCATCCGCGAAGCCAAGAGCTACCTCGACAGCCTGGCGCCGCCGTTTTTCAAGGCGCTGATGGACTATGCGCAGGACGGCTCGTACTCCTGGCACTGCCCGGGCCACAGCGGCGGCGTCGCTTTCCTGAAGAGCCCGGTGGGCCAGATGTTCCACCAGTTTTTCGGCGAGAACATGCTGCGCGCCGACGTCTGCAATGCGGTGGAGGAACTGGGCCAGCTGCTGGACCACACCGGCCCGGTGGCGGCTTCGGAACGCAACGCGGCGCGCATCTTCAACGCCGACCATTGTTTCTTCGTCACCAACGGCACCAGCACCAGCAACAAGATGGTCTGGCACCACACGGTGGCGCCGGGCGACGTGGTGGTGGTCGACCGCAACTGCCACAAGAGCATCCTGCACTCGATCATCATGACTGGTGCCGTGCCGGTGTTCCTGACGCCGACGCGCAACCACTACGGCATCATCGGCCCGATCCCGCAGGACCAGTTCTCGAAGGCGGCGATCCAGAAGAAGATCGCCGCCAATCCGCTGCTGAAGGGCGTGGACGCGAAGAAGGTCAAGCCGCGCATCCTGACGCTGACGCAGAGCACCTACGACGGCGTGCTCTACAACACCGAGACGATCAAACACGGCCTGGACGGCTACATCGACAACCTGCACTTCGACGAAGCCTGGTTGCCGCATGCCGCCTTCCACGACTTCTACGGCCAGTTCCATGCGATGGGCCGCAAGCGCCCGCGGCCGAAGAACCAGGTCGTCTGGGCGACGCAGAGCACCCACAAGCTGCTGGCCGGCATCAGCCAGGCCAGCCAGGTGCTGGTGCAGGACGCGCAGGACGTGAAGCTGGACCGCCACCTCTTCAACGAGGCCTACCTGATGCACACCAGCACCAGCCCGCAGTACGCGATCATCGCTTCGTGCGACGTCGCTGCGGCGATGATGGAAGCGCCGGGCGGCAAGGCGCTGGTGGAAGAAAGCCTGCTCGAATCGCTGGACTTCCGCCGTGCGATGCGCAAGGTGGAAAAGGACTTCGGCCGCGACTGGTGGTTCAAGGTCTGGGGCCCGGACAAGCTGGCCGCCGAAGGTGTGGGCCGCAGCGCCGACTGGGTGCTGAAGGCCGGCGGCAAGTGGCACGGCTTCGGCGCGCTGGCCGACGGCTTCAACCTGCTGGACCCGATCAAGTGCACGCTGATCACACCGGGGCTGGACATGTCGGGCCGCTTCGCGAAGACCGGCATCCCGGCCTCCATCGTCACCAAGTTCCTTGCCGAACACGGTGTTGTCGTCGAGAAGACCGGGCTCTACTCGTTTTTCATCATGTTCACCATCGGCATCACCAAGGGCCGCTGGAACACGCTGCTGACGGCGCTGCAGCAGTTCAAGGACGACTACGACAAAAACGCGCCGCTGTGGCGCATCCTGCCGGAGTTCTGCGCTGCGCACCCGCGCTATGAGCGCATGGGGCTGCGCGACCTGTGCCAGCAGATCCACGAGATGTACGCCAAGGGCGACATCGCGCGGCTGACGACCGACGTCTACCTGTCGGACCTGCAGCCGGCGATGACACCCAGCGAGGCCTACGCGCACATCGCGCACCGCAAGACCGAGCGCGTGGACATCGACGCGCTGGAAGGCCGCATCACGACCAGCCTGCTGACGCCGTACCCGCCGGGCATTCCGCTGCTGGTGCCGGGTGAGCGCTTCAACAAGCGCATCGTCGACTACCTGCGTTTCACGCGCGAGTTCAACGCCGCGTTCCCGGGCTTCGACACCGACGTGCACGGCCTGGTCGAGGACGAGCCGGGCGCCGACGGGCGGCGCCGCTACTACGTGGACTGCGTGAAGGGCTGAGGCAGCGAGCGCTATTCGTCCAGCGCCGGGCCGCCCATCACCTGGCTGAAGCCACCGTCGACATAGGTGATCTCGGCGGTGATGCCGGCCGACAGGTCGGACAGCAGGAAGGCCGCGGCGTTGCCAACGTCGTCGATGGTGACGTTGCGGCGCAGCGGCGCGTTTTTCTCGACCACGTCGAGGATCTTGCCGAAGCCCTTGATGCCGCTGGCCGCCAGCGTCTTGATCGGGCCGGCCGAGATGCCGTTCACACGCACGCCCTTGGCGCCCAGGCTGCCGGCCAGGTAACGCACGCTGGCTTCCAGCGCGGCCTTGGCCAGGCCCATCGTGTTGTAGCTGGGCACGATGCGCAGCGCGCCCAGGTAGGTCAGCGTCAGCAGGGCCGAACCCGGGCGCAGCCGCGGTGCCGCGGCCTTGGCCATGGCGCCGAAGCTGTAGGCCGAGATGTCGTGCGCGATGCGGAAGTTCTCGCGCGTGAAGCCGTCCAGAAAGTCGCCGGCGATGGCTTCGCGCGGGGCAAAGCCGATGGAGTGCACGAAGCCGTCGAACTCCGGCCAGTGCCCGGCCAGGTTCTCGAACAGGGCGGCGATCTGGGCGTCGTCGGAAACGTCGCAGTCGAAGATCAGTTCCGAACCGAACTCGCGCGCAAACTCGACGGTGCGCTCGCGGAAACGTTCGCCGACATAGCTGAAGGCCAGTTCGGCACCCTCGCGGCGGCAGGCCCGGGCAATGCCGTAGGCGATGGAACGGTTGGACAACAAACCCGTGATCAGCAGCCGCTTGCCGGCGAGAAAACCCATGGTGACTCCGTCTGGTCGAAGGGGCGCGATTCTCGCACTGCGCGGCTGCGGGCTGGCGCGTCTTGCTCGCAAATGCCGTGCCGGTTATAATGCGCTTTTCCCGGGTAAAGCTGCGTGGGCGGATTCTTCCAGCCCATTTTTTTTGCGTGATCGCTTTTCCGCTGTTTGGCGGTGGTGCTCAGGCAAGGGTGGCCGCCCCGGTGGACGGGTGTAGACGAGGCGGTTGGCAGGCATTTTGGGCGGAACGGACAAGGACACGACGGCATTGCCGGTCGGCGCGCAACAGCAGCGCACGAACTGGCGCGACGCGATCGAGCAGACGGTCACCGGGTTGAACTACGACCTGGTGGACGTCGAGCGTGCGGGTCGCGGGCTGTTGCGTGTCTACATCGACCGTCTGCCGGGCCAGGTCTATGCCGATGGCGGCGAGTTTGTCACCGTCGACGACTGTGAACAGGTCACACGCCAGCTGCAGTATGTGCTGGAGGTGGAGGCGGTGGCCTACGAGCGGCTGGAAGTCTCGTCGCCGGGGCTGGACCGGCCGCTGCGCCGCGCCGCCGACTACGAACGTTTTGCCGGCCAGGCCGTGGAACTGGCGCTGAAGCTGCCGTTCCAGGGCCGCAAGGTCTGGACGGGTGTGCTGACGCCGGCTGACGGTGGTGGCTGGAGCCTGGTGTTCAACGATGGCAAGGCCGAGCAGGTGCTGGCCTTCACGCTCGACGAAGTGCGTGAAGCCCGGCTCGTGCCGGTGGTGGATTTCAAGGGGCGGCGTGGCCAGAAGGCCGCAGCCGAGCCGACAGGGGTAGACGGAGGTCAGGAGCGATGAATCGCGAAATGCTGATGCTGGTGGATGCCATCTCACGCGAGAAGACAGTCGAACGCGACGTGGTCTTCGGCGCCGTGGAAGCGGCGCTCGCCTCGGCAACGAAGAAGCTGCACGGCGGCGAGGTTGACATCCGTGTTGCGGTCGACCGTGAAACGGGTGTCTACGAGACCTTCCGCCGCTGGCACGTGGTGCCCAACGAGGCCGGTCTGCAGAACGCCGACGCCGAGGTGCTGCTGTTCGAAGCCCAGGAGCAGATCGCCGACATCGAGGTCGACGACTACATCGAGGAAGCCGTCGAGTCGGTGCCGATCGGCCGCATCGGCGCGCAGGCGGCCAAGCAGGTCATCCTGCAGAAGATCCGCGACGCTGAACGCGAGCAGTTGCTGAACGACTTCCTGTCGCGTGGCGACAAGATCTTCGTCGGCACCGTGAAGCGCCTGGACAAGGGCGACATCATCGTCGAGAGCGGCCGTGTCGAAGGCCGGCTGAAGCGCAGCGAGATGATCCCCAAGGAGAACCTGCGCAGCGGCGACCGCGTGCGCGCCTTCATCCTGGGTGTGGACCCGACGCAGCGTGGCCCGCAGATCATGCTGTCGCGCAGCGCGCCGGGCTTCATGATCGAGCTGTTCGCGCAGGAAGTGCCCGAGATCGAACAAGGCCTGCTTGAGATCAAGAGCTGCGCCCGCGACCCCGGCAGCCGCGCCAAGATCGCCGTCGTCAGCCACGACCGCCGTGTCGACCCCATCGGCACCTGCGTCGGCGTGCGCGGCTCGCGTGTCAACGGCGTGACGACCGAACTCGCTGGCGAACGTGTCGACATCGTCTTGTGGTCCGAAGATCCGGCCCAGTTTGTCATCGGTGCGCTGGCGCCGGCCAACGTGCAGTCCATCGTCGTCAACGAAGAATCGCATGCGATGGACGTGGTGGTCGACGAGGAAAACCTCGCCATCGCCATCGGCCGTGGCGGCCAGAACGTGCGCCTGGCGTCCGAGCTGACCGGCTGGCGCATCAACATCATGACCGCCGAGGAATCGCAGGCCAAGCAGGCCACCGAAACCGAGTCGGCACGCCAGCTGTTCGTCGAGAAGCTCGACGTCGACGAGGAAGTCGCCGACATCCTGATCGCCGAGGGTTTCACCAGCCTGGAAGAAGTGGCCTATGTGCCGCTGCAGGAAATGCTGGAGATCGAAAGCTTCGACGAAGACACGGTGCACGAACTGCGCACCCGTGCCAAGGACGCGCTGCTGACGATGGAGATCGCCCGCGAAGAGAAGGTCGAGGAAGTGTCGCAAGACCTGCGCGACCTGGAATTCGAAGGCAAGGGCCTCACGCCCGAACTCATCGCCAAGCTGTCGGACGGCGGCATCCACACCCGCGACGACCTGGCCGACCTGGCCGTCGACGAACTCACCGACATGACCGGTGTCGACGAGGCGCAAGCCCGTTCGCTGATCATGAAGGCGCGCGAGCACTGGTTCACCGCCTGACCGCCCGCGCCCAGCGAAAAACACCGAGGAAATTCAGCCAATGGCCGTGACCACCGTCGCCCAGTTCGCGCAACAGCTCAACCGTCCTGCGGCGGCCCTGCTGGAGCAGCTGCAGTCGGCCGGCGTCGCCAAGCAGTCGCTCGACGACGCCCTGACCGAAATGGACAAGGAGCGTCTGCTCGAGTTCCTGCGTTCCGCGCACGGCACCGGCGGCGCCGAGCGCAAGAAGATCACCCTGACGAAGAAGTCCACCACCGAGATCAAGCAGGCCGACGCCAGTGGCAAGGCCCGCACGATCCAGGTGGAAGTGCGCAAGAAGCGCACCTTCGTCAAGCGCGACGACGCGCCGGCCGGCAGCGATGCGGTGCCCGGGCCCAGCGCCGAGGAACTCGACCTGCAGCGCCGCGAGGAAGAAGCGCGCGCCCAGGCCGAGGCCATCGCGCGCCAGGAAGCCGAGCTCGCCGAACAGCGCCGCCTGCGCGAAGAAGCCGAACGTGCGGCGCGTGAAGCCGCCG
>JBASTF010000328.1:0-6547 GCA_049274755.1 Rubrivivax sp.
CGCCGGCGTCGACATCGAACGTGCGCTGGCGCGCCTGGGCGGCAAGCTCAAGGTCTACGGCCGCACGCTGCGCAGCTTCACCGCCGATCTGCAGTGCTTGCCGCAGCAACTGCACGGCCTGCTGCGAGGTGGCGATGACGCGGCGCTGTGTCGAGAGCTGCACACGCTCAAGGGCGTGGCGGCCACGGTGGGCGTCACCGCGCTGGCCGGCCTGGCCGGCGAGGCTGAGGGGCAACTGGCGCATGGCGCGTCCACCGCTGAGCAGGCCGCCTGTGTGGCGCGCGTGGCTGCTGCCATCGAGGCGGCGGTGGCGCCGTTGGCGGCGCTGTGTGATGCCCTCGAAGGTGCCGAAGCTGCCGTCGCGACGCTCAGCATCGACACCGCCCTGACGCCGGCCGACAAGGCCCGGCTCGTCGGTCTGCTGCGCACCGTGCAGGACTTGCTGCAGGCCTCGGACCTGGACGCCACCGGCGCCGTGCAGGCGCTGCGTGCCCAGTTGCCTGGGGCCGCCGGCGCCCGGCTCGACGCGCTGGAAAGCGCCGTCGAGTCGCTCGAATTCGAAACTGCCCTGTCACGGTGTGATGAGTGGCTGCTGGAGTGTGCAACATGAACCTTGTCGAACCCGGCGTTGCCGGCCTGCTGGCCGAGGCCGCTGCCACCGCCGCAGCCGCCGAAGAGAGGCCGCGCCTGTTAGTCGTGGATGACCAGCGCGTCAACATCCAGGCCCTGTTCCAGGCCTTCCAGGCCGACCATAAGGTGCAGATGGCGACTAGCGGCGAGCAGGCCCTGGCGATGTGCCGCAGCCAGCCGCCCGACCTGGTGCTGCTGGACGTGGTGATGCCGGGCATGGACGGCTTCGAGGTCTGCCGGCGGCTGAAGGCCGACGACGCCACCAAGGACATCCCGGTCATCTTCGTCACGGGGCACAACGAAGAAGAAGCTGAGACGCGTGGGCTCGACGTGGGTGCGGTGGACTTCATCTCCAAGCCCATCAACCCCCGCATCGTGCGTGCCCGTGTCAAGACCCATCTGACGATGAAGCGCCAGTCAGACCTGCTACGCCAGTGGGTCTACATCGACGGCCTGACCGGCATTTGCAACCGCCGCTATTTCGACGAACACCTCAAGATCGAGTGGGACCGCGCCGTCCGGCTGGGCACGCCGCTGAGCGTGGCTCTGGTCGACGTCGACCTCTTCAAGCGCTACAACGACCACTACGGCCACCAGGCCGGCGACGAATGCCTGCGGCGCGTGGCGGCGGCGTTGAAGGTGAGCCTGCGGCGCCCGACCGACATGGCCGCCCGTTACGGTGGCGAGGAGTTCGCATTGCTGATGCCCGATACCGATGCCGACGGTGCGTTGCATCTGGCCGGCCAGATCCGTCACGCATTGTCTGAGGCGCACATCGACCATGCCGATTCAAGCGTAGGGCCCCTGCTGACCATTAGCGTCGGCGTGTGCACATGGGTGCCAGGTGTCGTCAGCGGCGCCGATACGCTGCTCAAGGCCGCCGACGCGCAGCTGTATCTGGCGAAGTCACTCGGCCGCGATCAGGCGTGTGGCGCACTGCTGAGCAGCGGCTGATTGCAAGCCGCGACGCTGACGCAGTGCAGGTCGCAGGCCGTTGCTTTGACGCGAAGTACCGGTCGCGCAGGCCTGTGAAGGCCTGTGCAGGCCGATGGCAGCCTGAGACCCTCGACCAGTCGCTGTTCAGATGCCCAGAGACGGTCCTTCGCTAACGACAGTTCTGGCGGCGGGAATGCCAGTTCGAGACAGCATCAGAAAGCCGACACGCGAAGTTGAGACGCACCGAACGACCATTCCGTCAGGTCACCCCCACTCGAGCTGACCCCACGGCGACATTCGCCAGCCGGGTGTTCAGCGAAGTCCCGGCGTCAGCCGACGAAATCGTATGAGCGCCTGGTCAGCAAGTTTTCCGAGCTACGAGCGAGTGGCCGACTAGCAGCTGTATCAAGCAAAGCACAGTGGCCTCAGCCGAGCCCGTGGCGCAGTTCGTGACGCAAAGTCTTGACGCGCCCGGTTATGGGCTTTCTTTGAGGTCGGACCGAAAGTCTCAGCTTCGCGCTCCGATGACCCGTTCATGGTCGAGTCGGATATTCGCCTCATCGGCCGAAAGCGAGCGCTGGATAGCATGAAGTCTGCTGCTCGTGTCACGCACACTAGGTCGGCTGATGACAGCTCCGTCTGCGCGACGCACACATGCAACGACGGGCGTGTGCGCCTTCTGACCCCGCCTGATGACGACGCCGATCTCGCCGCTCGCCAGGCGCACGAAGCTTCCGGGCGGGTAGAGCCCAAGCACACGGAGCATGGTGGCGCCTGTAGCGTCAGGGAGTCCTGAAGCGTCGAGACAGGCATCGCGCGCAGCCACGGTAGCGCTTGCGCCTGCTCGAGTCTTTCGTTTGCTGAGCTTTGCAGTGAAAACGTCGATGCGCTGCAGTAGTTGTGCGAGCCGCTGCGGCGTTGTCAACGGATCAATGCTCTCGCCCTCGTCGACTGGCCGATGATGCCGGCGCACCGTTTCCAGCCAAAGAGCATCGTCAATGCCGGCGCTCTTCAGCAACTCGACGCTCCTGGCCGGGTGGTCCTCGACGCGCAGTTTCTGGGCCGGCGACGGAGACTCGGGCTGCTGGGCCATGGAGTTTTGCATCAGCAGCATGCTGACGTTCATGGTGAGGGCGGCACCGCGCACAGCAGCAACCTCTGCTTCAGGCCACTCGAAGTGCGAGGTGCAAAGGTCCGCGACTACTGCGCAGAACATGGCGTGGTTGGTGCTGTAGTTATCAACATCATGCGTGGCTGCCTGCAGCATCATGTAGAGCGCCACGTCAGGATCTTGCTCGGAGAGTTCTCGAATCCGATTCGCGGTCTTGGTCAGGCGGTCCAGCCAGTTTGTCTCATAGTCGTCGGCTGCCAAGGCGAACGCAAACGACTTCTTGATCGCCTGCCATTGGTCGACTCCTGAGGCTCGCGCGATCGCCACAGAGCGCAACGTCGCACCGGCTGATCCGGGAATGACTGGACTTGCTGGAACACCTTCTTGTGACATCGATGCTTCAAAGAGGCTTGCTGCCGCAGGGTAACCCCGCGGACTCACGTCGAGACGACCCGATTCTGGACCTTGTGGCCGACCTACCTGCCGCGATACTAACTCAGTCCACTGCTTGACTCTGGAGCAGACGCTGGTGGGCGACTGCAGCTGGCCGGGTGGAGCCGACCGGCTTTCGCCGAGGAACGGCCGGTCTACACCAGGTCGCCGACCTTCGCGTTCGGACCGCGGCGCCGTCAGACCGCGGTGACGTTGAACCGATTGCAGAGGTCATCGACCTGCCGCGCCTTGAGCTTCTCAGCTCGCAGCTTGCGGAGCCCACTGCGCTCGAAGATGGCGTAGGCGAACCCCTTGTTCATCTGCCGCGACACGTACCGGATTCCATCCCAGCGCGGACTCGCGCCGTGGATCGCCCGTGCCCAGGCCTGGCTCGCCGTGTAGTCGGCAGATGCACTGATGTCGTTGTTCAGTCCCAGAGCCTTGAGCGCTGCACCGGTCAGGTCAGCCAGTACGAGCGACTTGCGCCGATCACAGGCAAACCGCACGATCGAGCGCTCGGTCAGTTCCGCGACCGGCACCTCGTAGCTGCCTCCGACGAACCGCCCGCACTCATGGATGACGCTCTCCGCGAAGGCAACCTCGATGGTGTTGGCGGTGTAGCAGGTACCGAACGGGCCGGCACCGCCAGGATCTGGATCATCAAAGCGGTAGACCCCAGCAGACCAGTACGGCTCGGTGGCCGGATGCCGGCTCAAGCGCACGAGCGACGCGACTTCGATCCTGGTCGGTCGAAGCAGATCCTCGAAGGAGCCGGGATCAGGCACCCGCAGGGATACGCGAGGCGCCTCGCTCGCGCGCCCATGCCGTGGCCAGGCGCTCCACCTTGGCCAAGGCAGTCCCCGCATCCAGCGCGGTGGCGACGCTCTTTCCTGCGAGGGCGCCGTGTTCGCGCAGCCAGAACATCAGTTTCTCGCTGGCGCCGAGGTCACCGAGCGCGCGGCAGATGGCTGCCACGGCCTCGCGGTCCATCCCCAGGAATGCCTGCGGGTAGAACAGCCGATTGCCGACCTTCACCGCGAAGATTTCACCCCGGTCTGCGGCGGGCGCCAACGCCTGACGGGTGAGTCCCCAGGCTTGCGCGAGTTGCTCGCCAGGCACGACGACGCCATCCTTGACCCACTGGACACGCGCTGCCTCGCCGCGCGCCGTGGCGCCCGCCAGGCCGCCAATGGCCTGAGCATGCAGGTTGTCCGCGGCGGAGGGGTCAGCGTGCGCCGCTCGGGCTCGAACGCCTCGTGTCCTTGGCAGTTGCAGCCCTTGCTTGCTGACCGCTGAGCAAAGAGTGCCGAGGTCTTCGCTGAGACGCCCAACGGTGGCCTCGAGCTGCGCGATGCGGCGCAGCAGGACTGGAGTGCTGAGATCGGTGCTCATACACAGAGTTTAAGCAAATACGGACAACAAAGCAAATGCGGTAAACGTAGACAGCCGGCAACGACGAGAGGTGACTGCTGCGGCCATCTCCGCTCGTGCTGACCAAGGCCGCCCAGCGCCCGAAACCGGCGGTGCCCGACTTGAAGAAGCGGACTCTTGCAGATGCTATGCCGATAACTAACCTTAGCGGCATAGCACTGCCAGAGAAGTAAACTGATATGCGTGGAAACCGGCCTGTCTGTAACCGCAGCATCGCTGTCACTGCCTGACTCCGCGGCCCTTGCGGCGCTGCGAGCCTGGCATGAGGGTCTGGCCTTGAAGGCTGCGGTGACGAGGTACCTCGGTGAATCGCGCGTGGCCGGTCAATCCTCACGTGGCGTCATCGGAGCGATCCGCCGTGACATCGCAGCCTTCGCCAGGTCGCGCCACCGTGATGACCTTGCAAAGCCCTTCACTGGACCTGCCCGCAAAGGTCCAGCGGCAGCGCGCGCCATGGCTGCCGCCATCGAACAGCTGCGCAGCGCGACCGTTCCTGTCCCCCTGATCGGCGACGGGGTCGACCAATGGCTGGAGCCCCGTATCGTCGCCGTTCTGCGCAAGGCCGGCATCAAGACCTTAGCCGACCTCACTCTTCGAGTACCGCGCCGCAGACGTTGGTGGGTCGACATCGACGGCCTTGGTGTGGCCGGTGCGCGTCGGATCGAGGCCTTCTTCGCTGCGCATGAGGACCTGACTTACCGTGCTCGCGCGCTGCTGGTCACCAGCGCGCCATCGGATGTGGTTCCCTGGGAGAAGATCGTCGTGCCCCATGAGGTCGACGGCACCATGGGCCTGCATCGTGCGCCGCGCGCGTCGTGCGTCCTGCGGGCGAACAACGACTTCGAGGCGGTCCAGGCTTGGCTGTCGCTGCACGAAGCGCCGGCAACGCAGCGGGCCTACCGCAAGGAAGCCGAGCGGCTGATCCTGTGGGCCATCGTCGAGCGCGGCGTCGCACTGTCCTCGCTGGCCACCGAGGATGCGGTGGCGTATCGAGCCTTCCTGCGACAGCCCTCGCCGAGGGCGCGTTGGATCGGGCCAGCGGCGCCGCGCACGTCCGCCGAGTGGCGGCCGTTCGCTGGCGGGCTGTCCACGCGCTCCAGGGCCTATGCGCTGTCCGTGCTGAGCTCGATGTTCCGGTGGCTGATCGAGCAGCGTTACGTGCTGGCCAACCCATTTGCCGGCATCAAGGTCCGAGGCGCCAAGCAGGCGACGCTGGACACGACGAGATCCTTCTCCGAAGGGGAATGGAAGCTCGTGAGGACGGTCGCCGAAGGCCTGGAGTGGTCATACGGTTGGCTGCCGAGCGCCGCCCAAAGGCTTCGCTTCCTGATCGACTTCAGCTACAGCACAGGGCTGCGTGCTGGCGAACTGGTGCACGCCACGCTGGGATCCATCGAGGTCGACGCGCACGGCGATCACTGGCTGCACGTGGTCGGCAAGGGCCGCAAGGCCGGCAAGGTGGTGCTGCCGGGGCTGGCGCGCGGGGTTCTGGACCGGCACCTGGCTCAGCGCGGCCTCCCCGTGACGCCAGCGAAGTGGAACCCGGCCACGCCGTTGCTCGGTAGCCTCGATGGCGAGGCCGGCATCACGTCCAAGCGGCTGTGGGCGATCGTGAAGAGGTACTTCGCCGCGACGGCCGATATCCTGGCCGACACGAATCCAGCGCTGGCAGAGAAGCTGCGGCGGGCCACGCCGCACTGGATGCGGCACACGCACGCGACCCACGCACTTCAGCGCGGAGCTGAGCTGACCACCGTGCGCGACAACCTGCGGCATGCGTCCTTGTCGACCACGTCCACCTACCTGCACTCGGACGATCTTCGACGGGCCAAGCAGATCGGTGGGGCGTTCGAGGCGCCGGTGGCGTGATCGGCCGGGGCAACTCGAAGCGTGTCAATCTGCACCGAAAGCACAAGGGGTCCGCGAGAGGCGGTTTTGTAAGTGCTTGTCGCGGTTAGCGTTTTTCGGGCCCACCGTGTCAATCTGCAGGAAAAATACGATTACCCC
>JBASTF010000329.1:0-3812 GCA_049274755.1 Rubrivivax sp.
GCACAAGACGGCCCTGCCCGACCACTGGGCGCGCACACGCCCGACGAGCAGCGGGCCGGTCTGGTACCGCGTTGGCTTCGATGCACCGGCCGCCGGTGGCAGCAACGAGCTGCTGGCGCTGTACATCGCCCAGGTCTGCACCAACTTCGAGGTGCAGCTGAACGGCCAGCGCATCTTCAGCGGCGGTTCGATGCAGGCGCCGCTGACGAACAACTGCAACCACCCGCAGCTCGTCACGCTGCCGGCAGCACTGCTGGCGCCGGGCGCCAACACGCTGGACATCGAAGTTGTCGGCCAGCCGCTGGCGGCGCTGGGTTCACGTGCACGGGCCGGTGCCTTGTCGGCGCTGGAGATCGGCCCGCAGTCGCAGCTGGCCGCCAAACACGCGCTGCGCACGACGCTGAACGTGACGCTGCCGCAGGCTCTGGGAGCGACGCTGCTGCTGACCGGCGGTTTCATGTTCGTGCTGGGTTTCATCAACCGCCGCGAAAGCCACCTCGCCTACTTCGGTGCGCTGTCGGTGGGCTGGGCCATCGTCGACACCCGGCTGTGGCTGCGTTCGCTGCCGCTGGACAGCAGCGTCGTCGAGTTCCTGCTGGCCTCGATGCTGGCCTTCATCACGCTGGCCGGCGTGCAGTTCCTGCTGCGGTATGCCGGCGCACGCCGGGCGCTGGTGGACCGTGTGCTGCCGCTGCAATGTGCGCTGATGCCGCTGACCCTGGTGCTGGCCGGCCCCGGCCGCCTGCATGCGGCAGCCGGCGTCTGGAGCTATGTGCTGGCCATCGAAGGTGTTGTCGCCGCGGCGTTCTACCTGCGCACGCAGCGCCGTGCGCGGGCCCGCGGCTTCTGGCTGATGGCCACGCTGCTGGGCGCGCTGGCGCTGGCCGGCCTGGTGGAGTTCTTTGCGCAGCAGCTGGGCCAGCGCCTGCTGGCCGTGCACCTGGCCCAGCTGGTGGCGCCGCTGATGCTGGTGCTGATCGGCCTGCGCCTGGTGCAGCAGCATGGGCGGGCGCTGCAGGAGGCCGAACTCGGCAAGGTGCACCTCGAACAGCGGGTGCGCGAGGCCACGGCCGAGATCGAACGCAACTTCCGGCAGCTCTCGGAGCTGCGTGTGGAGCAGGTCACCGAACGGGAACGCAAGCGCATCGCCGCCGACCTGCACGACGACCTGGGCGCCAAGCTGCTGACCATCGTGCACACCAGCGATAGCGAACGCATCTCGACGCTGGCGCGCGAAGCGCTGGAGGAGATGCGGCTGTCGGTGCGTGGCCTCACCGGCAAGCCGGTGAGGCTGGCCGATGCCCTGGGCGACTGGCGCGCCGAGGTCGTGAACCGGCTGGCGCAGACCGGCATCGAAGGGGAATGGTCGGCGCCCGAAGACCTGCCGCAGACGCTGTCGGCACGTGCCTTCGTGCAGACCACACGCATCCTGCGCGAAGCCACCAGCAACATCATCAAACACAGCGGTGCGTCGCACTGCTCGATCACCTGCCGCGTCGCCGAAGGCGATTTCCAGCTTGTCATCCAGGACAACGGCGAAGGCATTCCGATGGAGCTGGACGGGCGCCTGGACCGCGGCCACGGCATGGCCAGCATGAAGCAGCGCGCCAAGCAGCTGCAGGGCCAGTGCCTGGTGGAGTCGGGCCCGGGCTACGGCACCGTGATACGTCTCACGGTTCCACTCGATCGTGCACTGGAAGCAGCCCCACAGTGAAGGCCTGAAGCGCTAGCATCAATCCACAGCGCCATCAAGCACTTTCATGAAGAACATCCTGCTGCTCGAAGACCTGCCCGAGATCCGGGTCTGGCTGCGCAAGCTTGTCCTTCAGGTCTTCCCTGCAGCGCAGATCTCCGAGAGCGCGCGTGTGCACGACGCGATCTCGCTGGTGTCGGCGGTGAAGTTCGACCTGGCGCTGATCGACCTGGGCCTGCCCGACGGCAGCGGCGTCGACGTCGTCACCAAGCTGCGCGACGTGCAGCCCGATGCACAAAGTGTTGTCGTCACCATCCACGACGACGACGAGCACCTGTTCCCGGCGCTGCAGGCCGGCGCCTTCGGCTACATCCTCAAAGAGCAGCCGCGCGAGCTGATCACCGAGCAGTTGCAGCGCATCAGCCAGGGCGAGCCGCCGCTGAGCCCCAGCATCGCGCGCCGCGTGATGGCGCACTTCAGCACCAAGGCCAAGCCGCAGGCCAATGCGCTGCCGCATGTCTCGCTGACCGACCGCGAAAGCGAAGTGCTGCTGCGTGTGGCCAAGGGCTACACGCTGCCCGAGATCGGCGTGCAGCTGGGCCTGAGCCGCCACACGATCGCCGACTACGTGAAGCAGATCTACCGCAAGCTGAACGTCAGTTCGCGTGCCGAAGCTGCGCTCGAAGCGCAACGCATGGGCTTGTTCCGCTAGGGCGCTAGCATCGGCGTCCATGATCGGACGCATCACCGGAACGCTGGCGGAGAAGACGCCGCCGCAGATCCTCGTCGACGTGCATGGCGTCGGCTACGAGCTCGACGTGCCGATGAGCACGTTCTACAACCTGCCCGCGCTGGGCGACAGCGTGCAGCTGCTGACGCAGTTTGTCGTGCGCGAAGACGCGCAGCTGCTCTACGGCTTTCTCACCGCCGGCGAACGCGCCACCTTCCGCCTGCTGGTGAAGATCAGCGGCGTCGGCCCACGCACGGCGCTGGCCATCCTGTCGGGGCTGTCGGTGGCCGAACTGTCGCAGGCGGTGGCGGCGCAGGACACGGCGCGCCTCGTCAAGGTGCCGGGCATCGGCAAGAAGACCGCCGAACGCCTGCTGCTGGAGCTGAAGGGCAAACTCGCGCCCGACCTGGGCCAGCCGGCGGCCGTGGCCAGCGATGCCGGCAACGACATCGTGCAGGCGCTGATGGCGCTGGGCTACAACGAGAAGGAAGCCGCCGCGGCGCTGAAGCTGCTGCCGGCCGACATCGGCGTCAGCGACGGCATCAAGCTGGCGCTGAAGGCCTTGAACAAGTGAGCCTCTGGCGATGCAGCGTTCCACCGTGTCGCACGACGACCACCTGGCGGCCGCGTTCGACGAACTGACCGCCGAACGCGGCGGCGGCAGCGCCGACGCGGCGTCGCAAGGTGACGTCAACGCCGAATTGCTGAAGAGCCGGCCGGCGCTGCGCCCTGGCGACGTGCTGGAATTCGGGCCGAGCCGCGCAGCCTGCGGCTCAGCGTCAAGCTCAGCTTCTGAAGACCCTCAGTGCGCGCCGGCCAGCGCCTTCACCGGCGCCTGGATCTGCAGCGTCTCGCGCTTCTTGTCGGCAGCTTCCAGCACCAGCGTGACGGTCACGTTGTCGCCGGCCTTCAGCGGCTGTTTCAGGTCCATCAGCATCACGTGGTAGCCGCCAGGCTTCAGCTCGACGGCCTTGCCGGCCGGCAGCGGCAGCCCGTCGGGCAGCGCGCGCATGCGCATCGTGCTGCCGTCCATCGCCATCTCGTGGATCTCGGCGACACCGGCCGCCGGTGAACTCACCGACAGCAGGCGGCCGCCTTTCGCAGACGTGATGGTGGCGAACAGGCCGGTGGCCTTTTGCTGCGGCACCGTGCCACGCACCCAGGCGTCTTTCACGGTGGTCTGGGCCAGCGTGGCACCAGAGGCGGCTGCAAGCAGCAGCGAAAGTGTCCAGATCTTCATCGTCGTCATGTCGCGGTTCTTTCGGGAACGGTGGGAATGCACGCCATGCACCTGCCGCGGCGGCACGGGCACATGGTCACAGATCGCAGTGCCGCGGTGAAGCAGCCAACGCCGCAGTGCCGCCGGCCGGGCACGGCTCAGCCCAGGGG
>JBASTF010000330.1:0-7895 GCA_049274755.1 Rubrivivax sp.
GGCTGCGCACCGAGGCGCCAGCCGACGGCGGCGAACAGCGCCGCCGTGCCCAGTTCGACCAGCGGGTAGCGCAGGCCGATCCAGGTTTTGCACGAGGCGCAGCGGCCCTTCAGCACCAGCCAGCTCAGCACCGGCATGTTTTCGTACCAGCGGATGCGGTGGCCGCAGGACGGGCAGCGCGATGCCGGCTGGGCGATCGTCAGCCGCTTCAGCGCGTGCAAGGCCTTGTCGAGCGCGCCGCCGGCCTGCGTCAGCCCGGCGGGGGCTTCCGCGCTGAACACACGACGGAAGGAATCGCGGTCAGCGAGCTGGGCCGCGACGTCGGCCCACCATTGCCGCTCGAGCACGATGGGCAGGCGGTGGATGACGACGTTGAGAAAACTGCCGATCACCAGCCCCAGCAGGGCCAGCATCGCAGGGTGCAGCAGCAGGTCCAGCGCCAGCACCGTCAGACGACCGCGCCCAGCTTGAAGATCGGCAGGTACATCGAGACGACGATGCCGCCGATCAGCACGCCGAGGATCACGATGATGAAGGGCTCCATCAGGCTGGACAGGCCCTTGACCATGTCGTCGACTTCTTCCTCGTAGAACTCGGCGGCCTTGGCCAGCATGTGGTCGAGCGAGCCGGACTCTTCGCCGATGGCCGTCATCTGCAGCACCATCGTCGGGAACACGCCGGTGGAGGTCATCGAGGTGGTCAGCGCCGAGCCGGTGGAGACGTCTTTCTGGATCTGCTCGGTGGCCAGCGCGTAGACGGCATTGCCCGAGGCGCCGCCGACCGAGTCGAGGGCCTCGACCAGCGGCACGCCGGCGGCGAACATCGTCGACAGCGTGCGTGTCCAGCGTGCGATGACGGATTTGTTGATCAGATCGCCGAAGACCGGGATCTTCAGCAGCAGCCGGTCCATCGTCATCTGCATCTTCTCGGAGCGTTTCCAGGTCTCGAAGAAGAAGTAGCCGCCGCCGAACAGGATGCCGAAGATCAGCCACCAGTAGCTGACGAAGAACTCGGACAGCGCGATGACAAACAGCGTCGGCGCCGGCAGGTCGGCACCAAAGGACTTGAAGACGTCCTTGAAGGCCGGGATCACCCAGATCATGATGACCGTCAGCACGACGAAGGCGACGACGATGACGGCCACCGGATACATCAGCGCCGACTTGATCTTGCTCTTCAGCGCCATCGTCTTTTCCTGGTAGATGGCGAGCCGGTCCAGCAGCGCCTCCAGGATGCCGCCGGCTTCACCGGCTTCGACGAGGTTGCAATACAGCGAATCGAAGTGCAGCGGGTGCTTGCGGAAGGCCACCGACAGGCTGGTGCCGGTTTCGACGTCGCTGCGGATGTCGGTCAGCAGCTTGGTCATGCGCGGGTTGGCGCTGCCGCGGGCCACGATGTCGAAGGCCTGCAGCAGCGGCACACCGGCCTTCATCATCGTCGCCAGCTGGCGCGTGAAGATCGCGATGTCCTTCTGCTTGATCGAGCGCCCGCCCGAGGTGCGGCGCTTCTTGACCTTGTTGACCAGGATGCCCTGGCGGCGCAGGCTGGCGCTGACCACGGCCTCGCCGCCGGCGCGCATCTCGCCGCGCACGATCTTGCCGTTTTTGTCCTTGCCTTCCCACTCGTAGACCTGCTCCTTCGGAGCGTTGCTCTTCGCGCGGGCTGCTGCTGCTGTGGCCATGGGCTGGGGTATGGGTTCGGATTATTCGTTGGTGACCGTGATGACTTCTTCCAGCGTCGTCACGCCGCCGCGCACCTTCACCAGGCCGGACTGGCGCAGGTCGCGCACACCGTCCTTCTGCGCCTGGTTCGCGATGTCCAGCGCCGTGCCTTCGGCGAGGATGATGCGCTGGATGGCCTCGGTGATCGGCATCACCTGGTAGATGCCGACACGGCCCTTGTAGCCGTTGTTGCAGGCCGAGCAGCCGACGGCGCGGTAGGGCCGCCAGCTGCCGTCGAGATCGGTGTCCTGGAAACCGGCCTTCAACAGCGCTTCGCGCGGGTACTCGGCGGGCTTCTTGCAGGTTTCGCAGAGCTTGCGCGCCAGCCGCTGCGCGGTGATCAGCAGGATGCTGGCGGCGATGTTGAACGGCGCCACGCCCATGTTCAGCAACCGTGTCAGCGTCGTCGGCGCGTCGTTGGTGTGCAGCGTGCTCATCACCAGGTGGCCGGTCTGCGCGGCCTTGATGGCGATGTCGGCGGTGTCGAGGTCGCGGATTTCGCCGACCATGATGATGTCCGGATCCTGGCGCAGGAAGGACTTCAGCGCCGCGGCGAAGGTCAGCCCGGCGCGGTCGTTGACGTTGACCTGGTTGATGCCGGGCAGGTTGATTTCCGCCGGGTCTTCCACCGTGGCGATGTTGACGCCGGGCTGGTTCAGGATGTTCAGGCAGGTGTACAGCGACACCGTCTTGCCCGAGCCCGTGGGCCCGGTGACGAGGATCATGCCGTAGGGCCGGCCGATGCAGGCCATCAGCCGGTCTTTTTCGGCCTTCTCGTAGCCCAGGGCCTCGATGCCCAGCTTGGCGCTGGACGAGTCCAGGATCCGGATCACGACCTTTTCGCCGAACAGCGTGGGCAGCGTGCTGACGCGGAAGTCGATGGCCTTGCTGCCGAACTTCAGCTTCATGCGGCCGTCTTGCGGGACCCGCTTTTCGGCGATGTCCATGCGGCTGATGACCTTGATGCGCGAGGCCAGCTTGTCCTTGATGGCCAGCGGCGGCTGCGTGATCTCGCGCAGTTCGCCGTCGACGCGAAAACGCACGCGGTAGTGGTACTCGTAGGGCTCGAAGTGCAGGTCGGACGCGCGCATGTTGATCGCATCGATCAGCATCTTCTGCAGGAAACGCACAACCGGCGCGTCCTCGACCTCGGCCGAGACGTCCTGCGACTCGGGTGCAGCGCCGTCGTCTTCGGTGACGTCGAACTCGAAGTCGCCGCCGGCCAGGTTCTCGATGGCCTCGGTGGCGCTGGTGCCCTGCACCTCGAGCTGGCGCATCAGCTTGTCGTATTCGACGATGACCCACTCGGGCGTGAGCTGGGTCGCGAACTTGATGCGTTCGCTGGCTTCCTGGTCGGTGGGGTCGGCGGCGGCGATGAACAGGCGGTTGCCGCGTTTGCCCAGCACCACCACCTGGTACTGCGTCGCCGTCTTCACGTCGACGATGTTCTTCGGCAGCTTCTGCAGGTCGACAGCGTTCAGGTCCAGCAGCGGCAGCGCCAGCGCGGTGGACAGCGAATGCGCCAGTTCGTCGGGCTTGACGGCACCGGCGGAAATGACGGCGGCGATGAAGCTGCTCTTGCGTTCACGCGCCTGCTTGGCCAGGTCTTCGGCGGTCTTGGCGCTGAGCTTGCCGGCATGCACCAGCACCCGCGCCACGCCGGACAGCGCGGATTGCGGGGGTTCGACGGTCGTCTCGGCGGCCATCAGGTCAGGTCAGGCGATGCATATCCCGAGGATCATCGCCGATCGGCCACCCCCTGTAAACGGCAGATCTGCACGCCTGCCACGCCCTTGTTTGGCGGTTACGAACCGTTTCCTGGGCTCAGCGCAAGCCTGCGTTGATCTTCTCCAGCACACCGGCGCCGGGGCACAGCTGGGCCTCGGCCAAGGCGTTCAGCGGCTGCGGCACGGTGTTCAGCGCCGTGTGCAGGTCGCTGGCCCGGCCGTCGATGTAGAGCAGGCCGGTGGCGATCTCGCCGCGGCTGTCCATGGCCTGGATGTGGTCCAGCGCGGCGCGGCGGTCGGTGGCGTCGTAGTCGGCATGCAGGCGGCGCAGCCGCATCAGGCTGCCGTCGGCCTGCGGCAGTTCCAGCAGTTCGCCCGGCGCCGGCGCGGCCAGCTGCTCGTCGGCCAGATCGATGAAGTCGACGCGGCTGACCGCTTCGTTGTGTTCACGCACATGGTCGTAGCTGCGTGTGCTGCCGGCATGGTTGTTGAAGGCCACGCAGGGGCTGATGACGTCGATGAAGGCGGCGCCGCCATGGCGGATGGCACCGGCGATCAGCGGCACGAGCTGGCCCTTGTCGCCGGAGAAACCACGTGCCACATAGCTGGCGCCCAGCTGCAGCGCCATGCCGACCAGGTCGACCGGGCTGTCGCGGTTCACCGCACCCTTCTTGCTCTGGCTGCCGCGGTCGGCGGTGGCCGAGAACTGGCCCTTGGTGAGGCCGTAGACGCCGTTGTTCTCGACGATGTAGACCATGCGCACGCCGCGCCGCATCGCGTGCGCGAACTGGCCCAGGCCGATGCTGGCGCTGTCGCCGTCGCCGCTGATGCCCAGGTACAGCAGCTCGCGGTTGGCCAGGTTGGCGCCGGTCAGCACGCTGGGCATGCGGCCGTGCACGGTGTTGAAGCCGTGGCTGGCGCCGAGGAAGTAGTCGGGGGTCTTGCTGCTGCAGCCGATGCCGCTGAGCTTGGCCACGCGGTGCGGTGCGATGTCCAGTTCCCAGCAGGCCTGCACGATGGCGGCCGAGATGCTGTCGTGGCCGCAGCCGGCGCACAGCGTGCTGACACGGCCTTCGTAGTCGCGGCGTGTGTAGCCGACCTTGTTGCGCACCAGGGTCGGGTGGTGCAGCCGGGGTTTGGCGATGTAGGTCATGACAGGATGCGTTCGCGCCGTGGGGCGACCGCGAGCGCATGCACGTGGTCGGTGATGGCCTGGGTGATGAAACGCGCGGTGATCGGCGTGCCGTCGTTGTGCAGCACCTTGATCAGCCAGCTTGGCGGGATCTCGAGCTCGTTGACGAGCAGGCTGCGCATCTGCGCGTCGCGGTTCTGCTCGACGACAAACACATGGTCGTGGCTGGCGATGAAGTCGCGCACGCTGGCGGCAAACGGGAAGGCGCGCAGCCGCATCGCGTCGAGGTGGATGTGCGAGGCGGCCAAGGCTTCCAGCGCCTCGTCCATCGCCGGTGCCGTGCTGCCGAAGTACAGCACGCCCAGCCGCGTCTTCGCCGCCGCGTTGCGCAGTTCGGGTGCCGGTACCAGTGTCGCGGCGGTGGCCCACTTCTTCACCAGCCGCTGCATGTTGTAGACGTAGTCGGCGCCGGCTTCGCTGTAGCGTGCGTAGGGGTCGCGTGTGGTGCCGCGTGTGAAGTAGGCGCCCTTGCTGGCATGGGTGCCGGGCAGCGTGCGCCAGGGGATGCCGTCGCCGTCCACATCCTTGTAGCGGCCGAAGTCGCGGCCGGCTTCCAGTTCCTCGGCGCTCATCACCTTGCCGCGGTCGTAGCGGCGGCCGTCATCCCATTGCAGCGGCGCACACAGGCGCTGGTTCATGCCGATGTCGAGGTCGGTCATCAGGAACACCGGCGTCTGCAGGCGGTCGGCCAGGTCCAGCGCCGCGGCGGCGAACTCGAAGCACTCGGTCGGGTCCTGCGGCAGCAGCATCGGGTGTTTGGTGTCGCCGTGGCTGGCGTAGGCAGCGGCCAGCAGGTCGGCCTGCTGCGTGCGTGTCGGCATGCCGGTCGAGGGGCCGCCGCGCTGCACGTCGACGATGGTCAGCGGAATCTCGGCGAAGTGCGCCAGGCCGACGAACTCGGTCATCAGGCTGACGCCGGGACCTGAGGTGGCCGTGAAGGCGCGTGCGCCGTTCCAGCCGGCGCCGGTGATCATGCCGACCGAGGCGATCTCGTCCTCGGCCTGCACGATGGCGTAACGCGCCTCGCCCGTCTGCGGGTCGTGGCGGTACTTGCGGCAGTATTTCTCGAAGGCCTCGGCGACCGAGGACGAGGGTGTGATCGGGTACCAGGCGCAGACCGTCGCGCCGCCGTACACGCAGCCCAGCGCCGTGGCGGCGTTGCCCTCCATGAAGATCTTGTCGCCGACGGCGTCGGCGCGCCGGACGCGCAGGCCCATGGTTTCAGGCTTCAGATGGTCGCGCGCAAAGCCGGCGCCGGCATGCAGTGCGCGCACGTTGCTTTCCAGCAGGCGCTCCTTGCCCTTGTACTGCTCAGAGAACAGCGTCTCGATGACGGCGGTGTCCACGTCCATCAGCGCCGCCAGCGCGCCCAGCACCATGATGTTCTTGAACAGCGTGCGCTGGCGCGGGTCTTCGTAGGTGGCGTTGCAGATCGCCGTCACCGGCATGCCGATGACGTTGATGTCGTCGCGGAAGGCGGTGGCCGGCAGCGGGCGTGTGCTGTCGTGGAACAGGTAGCCGCCGGGCTCGAGCTCGGCCAGGTCCTGCTGCCAGGTCTGCGGGTTCATCGCCACCATCATGTCGATGCCGCCGCGCCGGCCCAGCCAGCCGCGTTCGCTGACACGCACCTCGTACCAGGTGGGCAAGCCCTGGATGTTGCTGGGGAAGATGTTGCGCGGGCTCACCGGCACGCCCATGCGCAGGATGGCCTTGGCGAACAGTTCGTTGGCCGAGGCCGAGCCCGAACCGTTGACGTTGGCGAACTTGACGACGAAGTCGTTGACGGCCTCGATGCGCTTCATGCCACCACCCCCGCCGGCTTCGCCGCCACCGGCTTGGCGTCGCGGCACTGCGGGCCGGCCTGCGTGGTCTGGAACAGGAACTTCTGCATGTCCCAGGCGCCGGTGGGACATCGTTCGGCGCAGAGCCCGCAGTGCAGACAGACGTCCTCGTCCTTCACCATCACACGCGCGGTCTTCGGCGCCGGCGCGACGTAGAGGTCCTGCGTCAGGTTCGTCGCCGGTGCCTTCAGCCGCTGGCGCAGATCGGCCTCGTCGCCGTCGGCGGTGAAGCTGATGCTGTCCATCGGGCAGATGTCGACGCAGGCATCGCACTCGATGCACAGCTTGTCGGTGAAGACGGTCTGCACGTCGCAGTTCAGGCAGCGTGCGGCTTCCTTCAGCGCCGTGGCCGCGTCGAAGCCGAGCTCGACCTCGACCTTGATGCTGGCCAGCGCCTTCTCGGCCGCTGCCCAGGGCACCTTGAACCGGGTGTCGTTGCTGGGCGCGTTGTCGTAGCTCCACTCGTGGATGCCCATCTTCTGCGACATCAGGTTCACGTGCGGCGGCGGCCGCTGCGTCACCGGCTCGCCGTGCAGGAAGCGGTCGATCGACACCGCGGCTTCGTGGCCATGGGCCACGGCGGTGATGATGTTCTTCGGCCCGAAGGCCGCGTCGCCGCCGAAAAACACATGGGGCAGCGAACTCTGGAAGCTGCTGGCATCGAGCACCGGCAAACCCCATTCGTCGAAGCCAATGCCTGCATCGCGTTCGATCCACGGGAAGGCGTTTTCCTGACCCACCGCCACCAGCACGTCGTCGCAGGGGAAAAAGACCGCGGGCTGGCCTGTGGGCACCAGGCGGCGGCGCCCCTGGGCATCGTGTTCGGCGCGCACGACCTCGAACTGCATGCCGGCCAGCCGCCCGTCGTCACCGAGCACAAAGGCCTGGGGCACGTGGAAGTTGACGATGGGGATGCCCTCGTGCATCGCGTCTTCCTTCTCCCAGGGCGAGGCCTTCATCTCGTCGAAGCCGCTGCGCACCACCACCGTCACCTGCTCGGCGCCGAGGCGGCGCGCCGAGCGGCAACAGTCCATCGCCGTGTTGCCGCCGCCGAGCACCAGCACACGGCGGCCGATCTGCGTGACATGGCCGAAGGACACCGAGGCCAGCCAGTCGATGCCGATGTGGATTTGCGCCGCGGCCTGCTGCCGCCCCGGGATCTGCAGGTCGCGCCCCCGCGGTGCGCCGCAGCCGACGAAGATGGCGTCGTAACCCTGCTGCAGCAGGGCCGCCATCGAATCGACGCGCTGGCCGGCGCGGAACTCGACGCCCAGGTGCAGGATGTGGCCGGTCTCTTCGTCGATCACCGATTCGGGCAGGCGGAAACGCGGGATCTGCGTGCGGATGAAGCCGCCGGCCTTGGCCTCGCCATCGAACACGGTGACGGCATAGCCCTGTGTGGCCAGGTCGCGCG
>JBASTF010000331.1:0-12809 GCA_049274755.1 Rubrivivax sp.
CTCCACGCTCACGCACCCGGCGCGCTGGCGTCCGCGCGAAGGCGGCCGCTGGGAAGTGCGCTGGTTCGACCGCTGGCAGGACCTGGACCCGGCGCAGCCGGTGATCCACGTCAACGCCTGGGAGGCCGAGGCCTACTGCCGCTGGGCGGGCCGCCGCTTGCCCAGCGCGGCAGAGTGGGAGTGCGCGGCACAGGCCGGCGGCGATGCGTTCGCATGGGGCCGCAGCGTCTGGGAATGGACCGCCACGCCGTTCGCGCCCTACCCGGGCTTCGCACCCGGCCCGTACAAGGACTACTCGGCGCCGTGGTTCGGCGACCACCGCGAACTGCGCGGCGGCTCGTTCGCCACCCACGCGCGTTTGCACGAACTGCGCTACCGCAACTTCTTCCAGCCGCACCGGCACGACGTGTTCGCGGGCTTCCGCACCGCCGCCTGAGCTCATCGCCGCGCTGCAGGTCCGGCTGAGCGCGGTTCGCCTGACAGCCGCGCCTTCAGGTCGTGGTGCTCGCACCGCCACCGCAAGCCCTGCGATGGCGGCATCCTGGTGCTCGCGGCAAGGCCGGCTGCAACAGGTGGTCAGATCCACCGTGCCTGAAGCGACGACGCCATGCGCTTCCTGGGCACACACGCCAAGAACAGGCCGGTACACTGCCAGACAACTTCGAAGCGCGAGGCGAACGGGTACGGTGGCGTCGATGGATGATCCTGCGGGTCGGGCCAGCTCTCGGCCCGCACAAAACCGCTTCGACCGCATGGAGTGGGCAGGAGCATTCGGCGACTTCGGCACGCTGATCCCCTTCCTGGTCGTCTACATCAGCGTCCTCCAGATGAACGCCACCGGCGTGCTGCTGGCCTTTGGCGGCGCCATGGTGGTCGCGGGGCTCTACTACCGCACGCCGTTCCCGGTGCAGCCCATGAAGGCGATCGGCGCCGTGGTGGCTGCACAAGCCGTTCAGACGGCGGTCGTGACCCCCGGTGCGGTGATCGCCGCAGCGCTGGTGACGGGCCTGCTGTGGCTGTTTCTCGGCCTCAGCGGGCTGGCCGCGCGCGTCTCGAAACTCGTGCCGCCGATCGTGGTGGCGGGGATCGTGCTCGGCCTGGGCCTGGGCTTCATGCTCGAAGGCGTCAAGATGATGCAGACGGGCTGGTGGATCGCCGCCTTCGGCGCCGCCGGGACGCTGCTGCTGCTGAACAATCGCTCCATTCCAGCGATGCTGGTGCTGCTGCTGTTCGGCGCAGCCGTCGGTCTCTATCAGGATCCGAGCATCGCCGGAAAGCTCGCAGCCTCGGCATGGCGCTTTTCCCCGCCGACTCTCGGCCTCACGGGGCTGGCCAGGGGCGATCTGGTGCTCGGCACCTTGTTTCTCGCACTGCCCCAGCTGCCGTTGACGCTGGGCAATGCGGTCGTCGCAATCAAGGAAGAGAACAACCGGCTCTTTCCGCACGCGCCGGTCACGGAGCGCAAGGTGGCTGTCTCGACCGGTCTGATGAATCTCTTCGGCGCGGGCGTGGGCGGCGTGCCGATGTGCCATGGCGCCGGGGGCATGGCCGGCCACATGGCGTTCGGTGCACGCACCGGCGGTTCGGTCGTCATTCTGGGAAGCATCCTGCTCGCGCTGGCCTTCTTCTTCGGCGACTCGGTGCTCCTGCTGTTCAAGCTCTTTCCCGCATCCATCCTCGGCGTCATCCTGTTCTTCACCGGTGCCCAACTCGCGATCGGCGCCGGCCCACTGAGCCAACGGCGCGACGAACGGTTGGTGCTGCTCGCGACGGCGGTGATGTGCATGTGGAACGTCGCCATCGGCATGGCGATCGGCATCGCCCTTCATCACCTGGCCAGGAAGGGCTTGCTGCGACTCTGAGGCGTCCTCTGCTCTGTCGCACGGTCCTGCTCCTGCCAGGCCTTGGTTCCACCCCGCAAGGGCAAGGTGTCGGCGTGGCCCAGGTCGCGCAGGCGTTGTGCCGCGCCGCAGGAGCGCGCACCCCCGAAGCTGCACACCGTCACGATGGGCGTGTCGGCCGGCAGCTCCGCCGCACGCGCTTGCAGTTGATCGGCAGGGATGTTCACTGCACCGTCGACGTGCCCGGCCGCAAACTCCTCGGCAGAGCGGACATCGACGATGCTCACCGGGCGACCGCTTTGCCGCATCTCGCGCAGCGTCTGCAGTTCCATGAAGGGGGTGGGAGTTTCTTCGCTCATGATCTTGTGCGCGTGAGGGTTTCGTTCATTCTCAGGGCGGCGATCACGCCGGACAACGCGGTCACCGCGGCCACGACCCAGACGGCGGCGGACAGGCCGAACCGATCGGCCACCAGCCCCGACAGCAGCGCGCCGGCCGCATAACCGAGATCGCGCCACAGCCGGTACACGCCCACCGCCGAGGCGCGCCACGAGGGGTGGGCAACATCGCCGATGGCCGCCAGCAGCGTGGGGTACACCATCGCCGTGCCCAGCCCCAGCAGCACCGCGCCCACGGCGAAGCCGCCGAACTCGACCGCAACCGCCGTGAGCGCGATGCCCGCGGCCTGCGTTCCCATGCCGGCCACGATGAGCCACTTGCGCCCCACACGGTCCGACAGCGCGCCGGTGAAGATCTGCGCCACGCCCCACACCGCGGGATAGAGCGCCGCCAGCATGCCGATGCGCTCCAGGCTCAGGCCCGCTGCCGCGAACACCAAGGGGAACAGGCCCCACGCCAGGCCGTCGTTGAGGTTGTTCACCAGGCCGGCCTGGCTGACGCTGGACAGGTTGCGGTCGCTCAACGAGGTGCGCTTGAAGATCTCCGCTTCGCTGGGCCGCGGCACGGCCTGCTGCATCTGCAAGCGTGCTTCATGCGCCACGTGATGGCGGGTTTCGCGCACGAGCAGCCACGACAGCAGCCCGCCGGCCACGACGTATGCCACGCCCAGGTAGAACGGCTGCGGCCGCAAGCCGTAGCGCGCCGCGATCCATCCCGTCGCCAGCGCGCTGCCGGCGACCGCCAGGTAGCCCGAGAACTCGTTGAGGCCCATCGCCAGGCCGCGCTGCTTCGGCCCCACCAGATCGATCTTCATGATGACGGTGGTCGACCAGGTCAGCCCCTGGCTGATGCCGAGCAGCACGTTGGCCGCGACGACCCAGTTCCAGCTGGGCGCCCACATCAGCATGAAAGGCACGGGCACGGCCACGCACCAGCCCGCGATCAGCACCTGCTTGCGGCCGAAGCGATCCGAGACGCGCCCCGCCACGTAGTTGGTCAGCGCCTTCGTCACTCCGAAGACCACGATGAAGGACAGGATCGCGGCCCGCGCGGCGACGTGGAACTCCTGCTCGGCCACCGCCGGCAGGATGCTGCGCTCCAGGCCGACCATGGCCCCCACGAAGGCGTTGACCAGGACCAGCAGCGAGAACTGCCCGGCGTTTTCGCGCAGCCCCAGGCGCAGCGTCGCTTCCATGGCGTTCAGGCCGCCAGGCCGAGGTTGGCGCGCAGGATCGCCTGCATCTCCGCTGGCTGCGGCGGAATCTCCGCGAGAAGGGCCGCGACGAAGTCGTCGCGTGGCATCGACAGCATCGTGTTGAAGCGCCGCTCGAACCCGATGGTCGAAGCGGGCTTGCCGGACAACCCCGCCCCACAGGCGCTGCCGGCCTGGTGGCCGGGATAGATTTCGAGCTCGGGCGGCAGGCGCAGCAGCTTGTCGTGCAGCGTGGCGTGCAACTGCCGCGCCATCTCCTGCTCGCGCCCCGCCAGGTCCGGCCGGCCCACGGCACCCACGAACAGCGTGTCGCCGGTCACCACGAACCACGGCTCGTCGCCGCGCCGAAGGTCGCGCACCAGCAGACACACGCTGTCGGGCGTGTGGCCTGGCGTGTGCAGCACCTCGGCGACCACGTTGCCGGCGGTCAGGCGCTGTCCGTCGCTCAGCGGGAAGAAGTCGTAGGCGGCATGTCCCAGGTTGCTCTCGTGCAGGCAGTAGCGCGCGCCCAGACGTTGTGCGAGCGCCCGCCCGCCGGAGCGGTGGTCCGCATGCACGTGCGTATCGACCACGTAAGGCACGCAGACGCCGCGGTGCCGGGCCTGCTCGACGAACCAGTCTTCGTCCCCTGCCACGACGTCGACCGCGAACGCCTGACCCAGGCCGCCACAGCCGAAGAAGTAGGAAAGCGTGGCGCCCGCCGCCGCACGTTGCTGGAAGAACATGGCAGCTACCTGTTGCTCAGGGGCAGGCCGGCGGCCTGCCACTCGCTGACCCCATCAGGGGTCTTGCGTGCTGTAAAGCCGCGCTTTCGGAGCAGCTTCACGGCCTCGTCCGACATCAGGCAGTACGGGCCCCGGCAGTATGCGACGATCTCCACGCCACGCGGCAATTCGGTCAGGCGCGTTGCCAGCTCCCGCAGCGGCATCGACCGGGCAAAGGGCAGATGGCCGGCCTCGAACTCCTCGGCAGGCCGCACGTCCAGCACCACCACGTCGCCGCGCCGGGCCCGGGCGAGCAGTTCCTTGCGGCCCACCTGCACCAGGCTGTCGGGCTCGGCCACCATCTGCTGCACCGCCAGCTTCAGTTCGACGAGGTGCTCTTCGGCCACCTCGCGCAGCGCGACGCCCAAGCCCGCGACATCGGTGCCGCTGAGGCGATAGATCATCCGCTTGCCGTCACGCCTCACCTGCACCAGGCGCGCTTCCTTCAACGCCTTCAAGTGGGCGCTGGCCAGCTTGACGTCGATGGCTGCCTCGTTGGCGAGCAGTTCGACCGCCTTCTCGCCCTGGGCCAGCAACTGCAGGATCTCGAGCCGCTTCGGACTCGACAACGCCTTGCCGACACGCGCCACCTGTTCGTAGAGCAGATCCTTGAGTGCACGGTTGTCCATTTCATCATTCTAACGAGCTTTAGAATATTCGCCAATCACGCACACCACGGACCGCAGACCGATGCTCGAACCCGTCTACCTCGATCACAACGCCACCACGCCTGTGGCCGCCGAAGTGCTGGCTGCCATGGAGCCCTGGCTGCACGAACACTTCGGCAATCCGTCGAGCAGCCACGACCGGGGCCGGCACGCCGCGCATGCCGTCGCCAGTGCCCGGGCCCAGACCGCGCGCTTGATCGGCGCGCGCCCCGAGGAGATCGTCTTCACCGGCTGTGCCACCGAGGCGAACAACCTGGCCCTGCTGGGTGTCGCCAGAGCGCTGGGCACGGCGGGCAGGCATTTGGTCATCAGCGCGGTCGAGCATCCGGCCATCGCCGGCCCGGCCATGGCTTTGCGCGACCAGGGCTGGGAGGTGACCACGTTGCCCGTCGATGCCTTCGGACGAACGACCGTCGACGATCTGGCACGGGCACTGCGGCCCGACACCGCGCTGGTCTCGGTCATGCACGCGAACAACGAGGTGGGAACGCTGCAGCCCGTTGCCGAGATGGCGCGGCTGGCGCGATCACGCGGCATCCTGATGCACACCGACGCGGCGCAGTCGGCCGGCAAACTGCCGCTGGATGTCGACGCCCTCGGGGTCGACCTGCTGACCCTGGCCGGGCACAAGTTCAACGCGCCGAAGGGCGTGGGGGCCTTGTACGTGCGAAGCGGTACATCGATCCGCGCCATCATGCATGGCGCCGACCAGGAGCACGGCCTGCGTCCCGGCACGGAGAACGTGGCACTGATCGTGGCGATGGGTGCCGCGGCCCAGCTGGCCCAGGATTCGTTGCCGGCACTCACCGGCCAACTGCGTTCGTTGCGCGAGCATCTGCTCCAGTTGCTGGCGGCTCGGGTACCGGGATTGCTGTTGAACGGGCATCCCGAGCATCGCCTGCCGAACACCTTGCACCTGTCGTTCCCCGGCGTGGGCGGACGCGAGGTTCTCGCCGGTGCCGCGCAGGACGTGGCCGCGTCGGTTGGCTCAGCCTGTCACTCCGACAACGACGCAGTCAGCGGCGTGCTCGCTGCCATGGGCCTCGACGCCCGTCGCGCACGCGGCGCCGTGCGGCTCTCGGTCGGGCGCACGACGCAGAGTGCCGACATCGAACGGGCCGCGTCTGCGCTGTCGTCCGCGTGGGAGCGGCTCAGCCGACAAGGCTCGTGGCTCTCGGCCTCTGGGAGCGCATGATGCAGCCGATCGAACGCGACGAGGGCTGGCCATCAACCGAACGCGCCTACAGGCATCTCTTCGAACACCTGCATGCACTGGGCATCAGAGCCGCCGTGGTGCCGTATCCCGCGCACACGACGGTCGAGGAAGGCAAGGCGTTGCGGGGCCGGATGAGCGGGACGTTCACCAAGAACCTCCTGCTCAAGGACAAGAAGGGCCAGCTGTTTCTGCTCTCGATCCACGAAGACCGCGCGGTCGATCTGAAGACCATCGCGCCGCTGTTCGGCGGCAAGGGGCATTTGAGTTTCGTGGCAGCAGAGCGGATGCGCGATCTGCTCGGGGTCGAGCCTGGGACCTTGACCCCGATGGGGTTGCTGCAGGACCACGGCAGGCTCGTGACGGCCGTGGTCGACAAGGCGCTGATGGCCGACGCGCAGCTGAACTTCCATCCGCTGCGCAACACCGAGAGCATCGGCTTGACACCAGCCGAGCTGATCCTGTTCATCGGATCGTCAGGGCGCGCCGCCGTTCTCGTCGACTTCGACACCTGACGCTGCGCGCGCAAGCGGCGCCGCCTGGCGCCCGCTCTTCGCGCAGGTCAGACTGCGCCTATGCCGCCACCGGCGCCGCTGCCGATCGACGCCGCAGCCAAAGGAGGGCCACGACAACAAGGGACACCGGGACGAGAGAGCCCAGGTTCAGGAGGAACCAACCCTGCGTGGTCACCAGTGCGCCGGAGGCAAACGATGTGACCGCCATCGTTGTGAAGACCCAGAAGTCCATGGCACCCTGCGCGCGCATGCGCTCATGCGGCTCGTAGGTCGTCGTCAGCAAGGTCGTGGCGCCGGTGTAGAGGAAGTTCCAGCCCACCCCCAGCAACAACAGCGCAATCAAGAACCGCTCCAGTTCAACGCCGCTGAGCGCCACCAGGATGCACGCCGCATTGAGCGTCACGCCGGCGAACATCACCGGCATCGTGCCCACTCGCTGTATCAGATGGCCAGTGAAGAAGGCCGGCAGGAACATGCCCAGCACATGCCACTCGATCACCAGCGCCGCATCGCGGAATGGCAGGCCGCAGAGCTGCATGGCCAGCGGCGTCGCGGCCATCAACAGGTTCATGACGCCATAGGCAAGAGCCGCCGACACGATCGCAACGACAAACGCAGGCTGCCGCGCCAGTTCGGCCACGGAGCGCCCCGTGTCGCTGCCTGGCGCAGGAGGGGTGTGCGCCGGGAACCGGATCATCGACATGACGACGAGGCTCAGCAGCGCCACGCCGACAAGGGCCACGTAGGCACCTGCAAAGGGCGCAGGCAACCAGTCGCGGGTGGCGTTCGCCAGGTTCGGGCCGAGAAACGCTCCGGCGACGCCGCCAGCCATCACGAATGAAATGGCCCGAGCCTTGTGTTCGGGCGCCACAAGTTCAGGCCCGGCGAAGCGGTACAGCTGGGCGTTCGCGTTGTAGAAGCCGGCCAGCACGGTGGCCGTCAGCAAACCCCA
Source organism: Rubrivivax sp. (assembly GCA_049274755.1). Taxonomy (GTDB): domain Bacteria; phylum Pseudomonadota; class Gammaproteobacteria; order Burkholderiales; family Burkholderiaceae_C; genus Rubrivivax. The sequence continues at coordinate 7,566 of JBASTF010000331.1, forward strand.
GAAGCTGCCCAAAGCGACGGCAGCGGCCCCACCGGCAGCCGTCAGCGCTGCAACAACGAGCCCGACCTGGAATGCCCGCTTGCGTCCCCACTTCGCCTGCAACCGGGACACAGGGCCTGCGGCAAGCGCACCGCCCACGACGTACCCCATCACGGGCAACGTCGCCATCCATCCGACCGGAGCCAGTTGCAGACCCACCAGCCCGTTGATGGCGATGAAGGTCACATTGTTGGTCAGGAACAGTGCCTGGCAGACGCTGAGCAGGAGCAGGGATCGATTCAGTTTCATGCGCTGTCTCACCGGCACCGCTCGTTGGTCATGGGGCTGGCAGTGAGCGCGCCATGCACTGGACTTGTCCGGTATCATTCAATCAATGCGTTGATTGTGAGATCATGAAAGCGATGCTGTCAACAGAGCGTCCCAAGCAAGTGGTCCTTGAAAACCTGGCTCTGGTGGCCCAGGCGCTTGGGCATGCGCATCGGCTGGAGTTGCTGGAAGGCATGGCGCAGGGGCCGCGCAGCGTCGAAGAGCTGGCGGGGTTGGTGAAGCTGAGCATGGCCAACGCATCGCGTCATCTTCAATTGCTGCGACGTGCGCGGCTGGTGGATGCCGCACGCCAGGGAAAGCGGGTCTTCTACAGCTTGGCCGGAGACACGGAAGTGGTTGGCCTGCTCAAAGCGCTGGGGCGCGTCGGCGAGCGCAACATCGCTGAAGTCCAAGGCGTGATGCGTGACTTCTTCACCGCGCGCGATGCGCTGGAGGCCGTGACGCGCGAGGAACTGCTGGTGCGTCTGGCCGACAAGCGAGTGACGGTGCTCGACGTTCGACCGCAGGAAGAGTACGCCTTGGGTCATGTCCCAGGTGCCATCAACATCCCTGCTGACGAACTCGAGCGGCGTCTTGCCGATCTGCCGAAGCGGCGAGAGATCGTCGCCTACTGCCGGGGGCCCTACTGCGTCATGTCGTTCGATGTGGTCGCGGCGCTGCGCCAGAAGGGGTTCAAGGTGCGGCGGCTCGAGGACGGCTTTCCGGAGTGGAAGGCAGCCGGATTCGCGGTCGAAGCAGCCTGAGGTCCAATGACTTTGCGGAACAAGCACGATGAACGCGATACAGGATCACTACCCCTCGGAGTTCGCACACTGCTATGGCTGCGGCCCCGCCAACCCGCATGGTCATCACCTCAAGAGTTTCATCGACGGCGACCGCACGCATGCGCTGTTCCTGCCAGACGCCAAGTACAGCGGTGGCTACCCTGGCAACGTGTACGGCGGCATGTTGGCATCACTGCTGGACTGCCACGGCACAGCGAGCGCCGCTGCGTTCGCCTACAAGGCGCAAGGAAGAACGATGGGCGACGGTGGCAGGCCCCTTCGATTCGTCACAGGGTCGCTGAAGATCGACTTCAAGCTGCCGACCCCAATAGGCAGCGAATTGATGATCGAGGGTGTGCTGCGATCGCTAGACGCACGCAAGGCGGTGATCGACTTGACGCTGGGCGCGAATGGAAAGATTTGTGTCATTGCCGAGATGATCGCGGTTCAGTTGGTGGCGAAGCCTCCGATCGCGGCAGGTTGAGCAGGACACTCTTGATCCAGCGGTACGCGTCGACAAGGCGGCGCCCCTTCGCCCGACCAGCTGCTGCGGCAGCGGAGGTTTTCTCGACGCGACGGCATGTTTTCGCTATCGACTGGCAGGCTGCTCGGCCAGACGAGCCTGACGGCCGTTCAAGGTGACCCCTGCCAGAGCGATGGCGAGCCAAGTGCAAGCAGCCAGCGCCCTGACGAAACGGAAACTACGCCGCATTGCGGTTTGCTCCCAGTCTCGGAAGCAGGCGCACATAGGCCAGCGCACCCACGAGTTCGACAAGGGTCTGCGCGACGATGATTGCCGGCAGCACCGGAATGGCACCTGGCACAGCCAGCGCCAACGGGAGGACGACCAGCGAGTTGCGGGTGGCAGCGCTGAACGCGACAGCCCTTCCAGCCGATGCCTCGAGCCGAAAGACGCGTGCGACACCCCAGCCCAGGATCGGCGCCGCGACGGCGAAGGCCACGTACACGGGGATGGCGAGATAGGCCGCGTCTCGTGCGGCACCCAGCTGCGGCAGCACAGCGGCCACCACGATGAACAGTACCAGCGCCGTGGCGGGCACCGGCAGAAGGCCAAGCAGCGAAGCAAGCCGGCCTGCAGCCGCCGATCGCTTGCACCAGAGTTGCATGAAGGCGGCGAAGGCAAGCGGCACTGCAATCAGCCACACGAACGCATGAACGAATGGCCCGAGCCGAACGAGGTCCTCCGCCGCATGGCCGAGCAACATCCTGAGATAGGCGGGCAGCAACAACATCTGCAGGATGAGCAGCGCAGGCGTCGCAGCCAACAGCAACTTGGAGTCCGCCCGTCCCAGATGAGAGAACGTGACCACATAGTCGATACAGGGCGTCAACAAAACCAGGAGCACCCCCAGTCGGATCATCGGTTCCGCAGGGAGCAGTTGCACCAGAAGCGCGACCAGCGCCGGGATCGCCAGGAAGTTGGCAACGAGCAGCGCACCGAGGAAGCGAACGCGGGCAAAAGCGCGCCCCAGCTCGGCCAACGGCACCTGCAGGAAGGTGACGAAGAGCATGAACGCCAGCGCCGGATTGATGAACGGCTCCAGCTCTCCAGTGCCGGGCACCGCAATCGCAAGCACGGCGGCAGCGATGACGGTGCAAAAGTAGACCGCGACTTGATGCGTCTCCAGCCGATCCCGAAGCTGACTCATGTGCGACTCGATGTTCTCCAAGGTACTTGCGTCATGAGCGCCAAGCCCGGCCTGGCGGGCCAGGCGCCGCGCTTGTGCGTGATCGCGCGCCAGTCGCGCAGGCTGAACCAGCCATGGCAGACCTCAACGCACGCGTCACACCGCCCACGAAGCTGCTCGCTTTGCTGGCATGTCCCGTCTCCAACGCCGCCACGGCAGCGGCTCGGAGCGGTAGTTGACCATTGGCGGACAAGTTCCAAGGCTCGTGCACCAAGATCGGAAACGACCTCGGCACGCTTCACGCCGAAGCAGCGCATCCGGCCGATGCACAAGCGATGCGGCTACTTGCGTTGCCGCTGGGCTTCGGTCGCCACGGCTTCCTTCAACACGCTCGGGCTCAGGCCGGTGAGCAGCTTGCCGTTGACGAAGAAGGTGGGCGTCGCTCGGATGCCCACGGCCTTCACGTCGACGACTTCCTGCTCCAGCAACTTGTCAGCGGCGCCGGTGGCGACGTGAGCCCGCGCCTGCTCGAGATTCAGCCCCGCGGCCTCCGCCGCATCCCATGCCTTCTGCGGCGCCGGGGCGTCGTGGCCTGCCCACACCGGTTGTGTCTCCATCAGTGCCTCCAGCACCGGCAGCAGCTTGTTCTGTGCCCGAGCTGCTTCGAGGATGCGCACGCCTTCCACCGATGCCGGACCGTGGAAGGGAACGTAGCGGATCACCAGCTTCGCGTCCCGCGGGTGCGCCGCCAGGATCTCCTTCACGTAGGGATAGAAGGCACGGCAGGACTCGCAGGCCGGGTCGAAGAACTCGACGATCGTCACCGGCGCCGTGGCGGAGCCCATCACCGGCGAGTGCGGCCGCGTCAGCGAATCGGCGTGCGTCGTCGCCCGCTCGGCGGCCTGCTGGCGTTCGCCACGCTGGTACACCAGCACCGCGACGGCGAACGCGCCCAGGATGGCGAGTGCTGCAACCAGCACGGTGAGGGAACGTCGGTTCATGCGGAGGTCCGGGTGCGCACCGCGACGAGCGAGGCCGCGAGCAGGTTGAAGACAAGGAACGACAGCAGCGGCAGCGGGATGCCGCCGAAGATGGTCATGCCCGCGCTGGTGCACGAGACCCCCTCGCGGCACGGCGCGAAGCCCTCAGGGACGACCCCCAGGTACAGCAAGGTGTGAAAGCCCGAGACGAGCGCGCCAGCCAACGCCAGGGGCAGCGCGTAGATCCACACGCCTGCGTCGCTCCTCAGGCAAGCCATCCCCAGCACGATGGCGAGCGGGAACATGAAGGCACGCTGGAACCAGCACAGATTGCACGGTGTCTGGCCCATCACCTCACCGATGAACAGCACGGCCAGGCTCGCAACCAAGGCCAGCAGCCAGGCGGCGAACAGCAACTGCCACTTCCGCGCTGCGACAGGGTCTCTGCTCATCGGCGGTGCCGCATCGGATGGGATGTTTGCAGGGGCTGGTACGACATGGAACGGGTGCGGGGCCGTGGTCAGGACAGCCCTTAACGGTACATCGAAGTGAAGACCGCACCCATCGGCGGCTTACTCAGCCACTGGCGACCGCACACCGGGAAGACTGCAACGGTCCATGGTAACGGCGTCGACGCAGTCTCACAGGTCGAACTTGAACGGCTTGGCGAATGCATCCACCCCCCGTGGGCCGCAGGCCCGGCGACACCCAGGCTGCGCCACGATCACGTCGCCCCCATTGTTCAGCAATGGCCCCCTCAGCGCCGCCGGCGCCCGAACGTGGCCACGCGCCAGAAGTACCATGCGACCGCCAGGCCCAGCACGAGGTTGCTGGCCGGCTCGATGACCCGCGCGACTTGGCCGTACTGCTCGCCGAGTTCGTAGCCCGCCAGCACCAGCAGGAAGGTCCACAGCGCCGACCCCGCCGTGGTGTAGGCGAGAAAGGGCGTGAGCTTCATGCCGGTGACGCCGGCAGGCACCGAGATCAGCGTGCGCACGCCAGGCACCATGCGACCGAAGAGCACGGCCCAGCGGCCGTGCCGATCGAACCAGCGGTCGACGTGGTCGACCTCCTCGGGCGTGAGCGTGAGCCAGCGGCCGTGACGCGCGGCAAAGCGCTTGAGGCGCTGAAGGCCCAGCCAGCGACCGACGCCATACCAGAAGACCGCACCCACCACCGAGCCCAGCGTGCCCGCTGTCACCGTGAGCCACAGCGCGCCCTGTCCCTTGAATGCCGCATAGCCGGCCAAGGGCAGCACCACCTCCGAGGGAATGGGCGGGAACAGGTTCTCGGCCAGCATCATCAGGAACACGCCGAAGGCGCCGAGCTTGCTCAAGATCGCGATGATTCCGTCGAACATGGTCGTCCTGCTGTGCTGTGAAAGGTGGGCGTCGAACCGCTAGTGTCCTGTCCCGCTGATACGTGAGCAAAGTCGATGCAGTTTTTCGAGGATCGAATCTGCGGTGGCTGTCCACTTGAAGGGCTGGCAGTTCGTGTTGTAAGTGGTGACGAAGTGATCGATGC
>JBASTF010000332.1:0-2102 GCA_049274755.1 Rubrivivax sp.
CGGCCGCGCAGCCCCGGCTTCAGCGCGCGCAGCGTGCGCGCCAGCGGCGTGTGCAGGCGCAGCGCACCGGACTGCAGGCGGTGGATGCTGTGGCCCGCCGCTTTTTCGGCGCGCATCGTCGTGTACAGCGCTTCGGCGGCCTGGATGTCTTCACGCGCCGGTTCGGTGCGCACCGACATGTAGCCCACCGGCACATCGCCTTCCATCAGCGGCGTCACGTTGGCCATCACCCAGTAGTGGCTGCCATCCTTGCGCCGGTTTTTCACGGCGGCCGACCAGGGCCGGCCACCGGCGATGGTCTGCCACATGTCGCGGAAGGCTTCTTCCGGCATGTCGGGGTGGCGGATCAGGTTGTGCGGCTGGCCCAGCAGCTCTTCCTTCGTGTAGCCGCTGACGGCGATGAAGGCCGGGTTGCAATACAGGATGCGGCCCTTCAGGTCGGTCGTGGACACCAGGGTTTCGCCGGGCGGGAAAGGGAATTCACGGTCGACGACGGGGTGGTTCAGGCGCATGGAAATCCTCGTGTGAGCTTCTGCCTGAGGCATCGGCAGATTCGCAGAAAACACAAGGACGATAGAGCTTGCGCCAGATCAGGAAGTTGTGATCTCCGGGGTCAAAACCGCGCAAATTTCAGTCATCGATCGCCGTCAGCGGTCCAGCCACACCGCCATGCCCTGGGCGTTCAGCTCGATGTCGATGGCCAGCAGTTCGGCGATGCGCGCCGGGCTGAACGGGCAGCCATGGGCCGCCAGGCTGTCGACGTAGATCGCCAGCAGGCCGCGCTTCAGCGCCTCGTGGCGCTCGGGTGCCTGGCGTTCGGTTTGGCCCAGCAGCACCATGCGCTGCAGCAGGTCCAGCATCTGGCCGCCCAGGCGCTGCACGTCGCCGACGCGGCCATAGTGCGTGAGGTACATCGCCGCCGGGTCGCGCGCCAGCAGACGCTGCACCGAGGCGGCCAGGGCCTCGGGCTCGAACTGCACCGGCGTCGAGGTCGGGATGATCCAGGCGCCGGCTGCGGTGTCGAACTCGCGGTACGAGAGGCCGAAGGTGTCGCCGGTGAACCAGCCGCGCGACATGGCATCCCAGATGCAGTGGTGGTGCTTGGCGTGGCCGGGCGTGTCGGCGAACTCCAGCACACGGCCGGCCAGCGACAGCTGCTGGCCGTCGCTGCTGGCCAGCACCCGTTCGGCCGGCACCGGCTGCAGCGCACCGTAGGAGCGCTGCATCTCTGCCTCGCCGTAGACGGCGAGCGCACCCTGCCACAGTTGCGCCGGGTCGATCATGTGGCGCTGGCCGCGTGGGTGCACCAGCACGCGGGCGGCCGGCAACTGCTGCATCAGCAGGCCGACGCCGCCGGCATGGTCCAGGTGCACATGGGTGGGGATGACCCAGTCCACCGCGTCGCGCGCCAGCCCCAGCGCGTCCAGCGCTGCCAGCAAGCGCGGCACGGCGAAGTTGGTGCCGGTGTCGATGAAAGCGGCACGGCCCCCGTGCACGACGAGGTAGGCGGCGTCGAAGTCGTCGCGCTGGAAGCCGGTGTCGATGGCGTGGATGCCGTGGCCGAGATCGGCGACGTAGGAGGGCAGGGCGGCGCTGTGCATGCCGCCATTGTCGGCGGCTCAGCGTGCCGGCGGCAGCGTGGTTTTCAGCTGTCCCAGCAGCTCGAAGAGCTGGGCCTGCTGGGCCGGCGCCAGGCCGCCCAGCAGTTCGACGACCCAGGCTTCATGGGCCCGTGCCATCGTGCGGAACTGGCGTTTGCCGTCGGCCGTCAGCAGCACCGTGAAGGCGCGGCGGTCGGCGGGGTCGTCGCGGCGTTCGACCAGGCCTTCGGCGACCAGGCGGTCGGTGAGGCCGGTGACGTTGCCGCCGGTGACCATCAGGCGCTGCGACAGGTCGCGCATCTTCAGGCCGCCGGGGTGGCGGTCGAGCTGCGCCATCAGGTCGAAACGCGGCAGCGAGCCGTCGAACTGCTCGCGCAGCCGCGTGCGCAGCGGCGCTTCGACGAGGTTGGTGCAGGCCAGCAGCCGCAGCCACAGCCGCAGCGCCAGGTGGTCGGACTCGCCGGCCCGGCTTTCGGTGTCCAGCGGTGCCGTCACCGCGGC
>JBASTF010000333.1:0-3432 GCA_049274755.1 Rubrivivax sp.
GCCGAGGTGGCGCCGCTGGCGGCCTGACGATGCTGGCCACAAGTCGCCGCGCCAGATCCACCCCAACCCGGACGAAGCCCCGATGCAGCCCAAGAGCCGCCGCCACGTCCTGCTCGTGACCGCACTGTCGGTGCTGCCGCTCCCGGCGGTGCAGGCGCAGGACAGCCTCGCCAGCGTCGCCGACTCGGTGGCATTGACCGACTCCGGCACCGGTGCCTTCTTCATCGTCGAGAAGGTCGACGGCAAGGCGACGGCGGACAACATGCTGCAGGCCAGCCACCGCGCCAGCCGCGGCAAAGGGGGCTACTTCACCATCGTGCACCAAGAACGCACCGTGCCGGCAGGCCGGCCCGTGAAACTGGCGCTGCAAGCCGAGATGTCCAAGGCCGGACCGCCGATCTTTTCGCTGTTCTCCAAGGTCACCAGCTACAGAGCGGCGGGCGACATCGAGGTGACGCTGCAGCCGAGCACCCGCTACCGCGTCAGAGGCATGCTCGACGCCTACCGCCGCGAGGTGTGGCTGGAAGACGAGGTCAGCGGCCAGATGGTCGGCACGCGCATCGTGCAGCTGGCCGACTCGCCCGAGGAACGCAAGGCAATGGAGGGCGCCGTCTACACCTGCTGCAACCTGCACTACGAAGGCGACTGGATCAGCGACGCCAACTGGACCACGCTGCCGATGATCCCGGCCGGTGCCCGGATCAAGGTGTCCGACCTCGGCGGCAAGAGCGCCGACGTGCTGATCGACGGCCGCAAGATGCGCATCGGCCTGGACTACGGCCGCAAGCAGCTGACGACCGACAAGCTGCTCGCCGCGCTCACCGTGAAGGATGACCCGGCACCACGCATCGCCGCGATGGCAGCGCCGGTGCAGGCGGCCATCAAGGCCGGCAAGGTGATGCTCGGCATGACACGCGACGAGGTGCTTGTGGCGCTGGGGCCGCCGCGCGCCGACGAGACCGCGTCGACCAGCGCCGCCGCCTGGACCTACCGCACCGACAAGGACGAGGCCTTCGTCGTGAGCTTCGGCGCCGAGGGCCGCGTGTCGGCCGTCGAGGCGGCAACCGAGGTGCTGCGCCTGGTCGTGCAGGCACCCTGAGGCCGGCAGCTGCACGGTCATCGCGGCATAATGGTGAATGGAAACATCGACATTCATCGCACCCGCCCGCTTCGACGACCCCGCCGCCGCCCTGGCCCAGGTCCGTCACATCTACGACACCAGCATCGGCCACCTGCGTGAGCAGATGCAGCGCTTCGTCGCCGGGCAAGACATCGGTGCCCATGTGCGCGCTTGTTATCCGTTTGTGCGGGTGCAGACCAGCACCGTCGCCCGCGCCGACTCGCGGCTGTCCTATGGCTTCGTCAGCGGCCCCGGCGTCTACGACACGACGCTGACGCGCCCCGACCTGTTTGCCGACTACTACCGCGAACAGTTCGAGCTGCTGATGCGCAACCACGGCGTCACGCTCGAGGTCGGCACCAGCGCACAGCCGATTCCTGTGCACTTCTCGTTTGCCGAACACGACCACATCGAAGGCTCGATGAGCGCCGAGCGCCGGCTGCTGATGCGCGACGTGTTCGACCTGCCCGACCTGGGCGCGATGGACGACGGCATCGCCAACGGCACGCACGAACCGCGGCCCGGCGAAGCGCAGCCGCTGTCGCTGTTCACTGCGCCGCGCGTGGACTACTCGCTGCACCGGCTGCGCCACTACACCGGCACCGCGCCCGAGCATTTCCAGAACTTCGTGCTGTTCACGAACTACCAGTTCTACATCGACGAGTTCATCAAGCTCGGCCATGCGCTGATGGCCGACGAACGCAGCGAATACACGGCCTTCGTCGAGCCCGGCAACGTCGTCACACGCCGGCGTGGCCTGCCGCCGCAGCCCGGCGACGACTACGGCAAGGAACCGCCGCGGCTGCCGCAGATGCCGGCCTACCATCTGATGCGCGAAGGCCATGGCGGCATCACGATGGTCAACATCGGCGTCGGCCCGGCCAATGCCAAGACCATCACCGACCACATCGCCGTGCTGCGGCCCCATGCCTGGCTGATGCTGGGCCACTGCGCCGGGCTGCGCAACACGCAGCAGCTGGGCGACTACGTGCTGGCCCACGGCTACGTGCGCGAAGACCACGTGCTCGACGAAGACCTGCCGCTGTGGGTGCCCATCCCGCCGCTGGCCGAGGTGCAGCTGGCGCTGGAGCAGGCGGTGGCCGACGTCACGCAGTTGAGCGGCTACGAGCTGAAGAAGATCATGCGCACCGGCACCGTGGCCAGCACCGACAACCGCAACTGGGAACTGCTGCCGCAGAACACACCCGAGCGCCGCTTCTCGCAAAGCCGCGCCGTCGCGCTGGACATGGAGAGCGCCACCATCGCGGCCAACGGCTTCCGCTTCCGTGTGCCCTACGGCACCTTGCTGTGTGTCAGCGACAAGCCGCTGCACGGCGAGATCAAGCTGCCCGGCATGGCCAACCACTTCTACCGCGAACGTGTCGACCAGCACCTGCGCATCGGCATGCGCGCCATCGAACTGCTGCGCCAGGAGCGCCCGGGCCGGCTGCACAGCCGCAAGCTGCGCAGCTTCGCGGAAGTGGCCTTCCAGTAGGCTTTCGTTACTTTACAAAGCGGCGACTGAGCCGCAGCGGCACCCCGGTACAAACCCGTGGTGCCCATGGACCCATCCCCTTTCTCGCGCGCGTCTCGCCTCGGCCTGCTGGCGCTGGCGCCGCTGTGGCTGGCCGCCTGCGCCAGCCTGGCGCCTGATGCAGTGGACGGCGCACCCGCCGCACGCACCCTGCCCGCGGCCTACAGCCGCAGCCTGCCGGCTGTCGCCGACAAGCTGTCGCGCGACTGGTGGGCGGCCTTCGGCGACCCGCTGCTGCTGCAACTGGTCGACGAAGCGCTGGCCGCCAACACCGACATCGCCACGGCGCGTGCCAATCTCGCGCAGGCACGGGCGCAGCGCGACATCGTGGCCGCCGGCCAGTCGCTGCAGCTCGGCAGTTCGGCGTCGGCCGGCCGCAACCGCAGCAACAACCGCACGGGCAACACACTGCAAGCCGGTGTCGACGCCAGCTGGGAAGCCGACCTCTTTGGCGCCCGGGCGCAGGCCACGCAGGCCGCCGATGCCCAGGCAGCGGCCAGCAGCGCCACGCTGCAGGCCACACGCCTGGCCGTGGCCGCCAACACCGCCATCGCCTACCTGCAATGGCAGGGCACACGCAGGCAGCTGGGCATTGCCCGCGACAGCGTGGCCAGCCAGGAGAAGACGCTGCAGCTGGCGCAGTGGCGTGCGCAGGCCGGCCTGGTCAGCGCGCTGGACGTGGCGCAGACGCGCAGCAGCCTGGAGCAGACACGGGCCACGCTGCCGGCGCTGCAGACCACGCTGGCGCAGAGCGCGAACCAGATCGCCGTCTTCACCG
>JBASTF010000334.1:0-8751 GCA_049274755.1 Rubrivivax sp.
GGCAGCGGCGGCCAGCAGCAGGGGGCGGCGGTGCAGCGGCATGGCCCCATTGAAGCACCGGGGCCGCAGCCCTCGGTAGACTGTGGCTTTGCCCGTTCGATGTCGATGAACCCCGACGCCTCCACCCTCTGGCGCGGCCCGCGCTGGATGCTGGCTGCGCTGCTGGCCTGCCTGGGCATGCTGGGGCCGTTTTCGATCGACACCTACCTGCCGGCCTTCTCCGGCATTGCACAAAGCATCGGCGCCACGCCGGTGCAGATGCAGCAGACGCTGTCGAGCTACCTGTTCGGCTTTGCGCTGATGAATCTGTTCCACGGTGCGCTGGCCGACAGCTTCGGCCGCCGCCCGGTGGTGCTGTGGGGTGTGGCGGTGTTCACGCTGGCCTCGGTGGGCTGCGCGTTGTCGAACTCCATCGGCTGGCTGGTGTTCTTCCGTGCGCTGCAAGGCATGTCCTCGGGTGCCGGCATCGTCGTTTCGCGCGCCATCATCCGCGACATGTTCCCGCCGGCCGAGGCGCAGCGCGTGATGTCGCAGGTGACGATCTACTTCGGCGTGGCGCCGGCCGTGGCGCCGATGGTCGGCGGCTTCCTCTTTGTGCATGCCAACTGGCACGCGATCTTCTGGTTCCTCACCGGCGTCGGCGCCCTGCTGTGGCTGCTGAACTGGCGCATGCTGCCCGAAACGCTGCATGCCAGCGCCGCGCAGCGTTTCGACGTGCCCAACCTGATGCGCGGCTACTGGCAGATGGTGAAGAGCCCGCGTTTCATGATGCTGGTGCTGGCCAGCGGCGTGCCCTTCAACGGCATGTTTCTCTACGTGCTGTCGACGCCGGTGTTCCTGGGCGAACTGCTGCACCTGGGGCCGGGCCAGTTCTTCTGGTTCTTCGTGCTGACCATTGGCGGCATCATGGGCGGCGCCTGGCTCTCGGGGCGCATGGCCGGGCGCATCAAGCCGCGCCACCAGGTGCGGCACGGCTTCGTCATCATGCTCGTGGTGTCGCTGCTGAACGTGGTGCTGAACCTGCTGTTCGAGCCCGCGGCCTGGTGGGCACTGTGGCCCATCGGCATCTTCGCCTTCGGCTGGGCGCTGATGGTGCCGGTGGTGACGCTGATGGTGCTGGACCTGGCGCCCGAGCGCCGCGGCATGGCCTCGTCGGTGCAGGCCTGCGTCGGCAGCCTGGCCAACGGCCTGGTGGCCGGCCTGGTGGCGCCGCTGGTGATGCACTCGGCGCTGGCGCTGTCGCTGGCGTCCATTGCGATGCTGGGCATCGGCATCGTGGCCTGGGTCTGGGTCAAGCCGCGGCTCTGAGCGAAGCCTCAAGCGTGGCCCGGCGGGGCCGATATCGAAGCTGGAGCCCCGCCATGACCCACCTTCGCACGCCCCGACTTCTTGCCCTGTTGCCGCTGGCCGCCGCGCTGAGCCTGGCCTTGCCGGCCCATGCCAGCGACGCCCACGCCACGCCGACGGCGCCGGCCAAGCTTGCCAAGCCGACCTCGATGGCGCCTTCGCCCGGCAAACCGCCGGCCGAGGCCGACCCGATGGACAAGCTGCGCGACCGCCTGTCCGAGAAACTGGGCGCGCAGAAGCCGCCCGAAGGCGGCGCCAACGTGCTGCGTGTGAGCACGGCCAGCAAACCTGCCGACGACGGCCATGCCGCGCCGGCGCCGAAAAAGGCGGCACCGAAGAAGGCCGAGGCCCACGGCGCCGCGCACTGGGACTACAAGGGCGAGGTCGGCCCGGCTGCCTGGGGTGGCCTGAAGCCCGAGTTCAGCCTCTGCGGCAATGGCAAGCGCCAGAGCCCGATCGACATCCGCGACGGCATCGCCGTCGACCTGGAGCCGGTGCAGTTCGACTACCGCGCCAGCGGCTTCCGCGTCATCGACAACGGCCACACGATCCAGGTCAACGTCGCCTCCGGCAACTTCATCAACGTCGGCGGCCGGCGCTGGGAACTGCTGCAGTTCCACTTCCACCGCCCGTCGGAAGAACGCATCGACGGCCGCCAGTTCGACATGGTGGCCCATCTGGTGCACAAGGACAGCGACGGCAAGCTCGCCGTCGTCGCCGTGCTGCTGGACCGCGGCAGCATCCAGCCGCTGGTGCAGACGGTGTGGAACAACCTGCCGCTGGAGAAGGGCGAGGAGTACGCACCGCGTGCGGTGATCGACCTCAACCACTTGCTCCCACCGGACCGGCGTTATTTCACCTACATGGGGTCGCTGACCACGCCGCCCTGCAGCGAAGGTGTGCTGTGGATGGTGATGCGCTCACCGGTGCAGGTGTCGCAGGAGCAGGTGGACATCTTTGCCCGCCTGTACCCGATGAACGCCCGCCCTGTGCAGCAGGCTTCGGGCCGGCTGATCAAGCAGAGCCAGTAGGCCCGCGGCGCTTGCCGCCGGCCAGGAACAGCAAGGCCGGCCACAACCACAGGCTGGCCAGCCACAGCCCCACACGCGCCGCGCTCAGCGGCCGCGTCTCGTGCCGCGCCACCTTGGCGAACAGCACGCCTGCTCCCACCACCACGTACAGCAGCAGCACCGCGTAGACCGCCACGCGGGCGCCGTAGCTGTCGCCGAACAGCACACCGCCCCAGCGGCCGAGCAGCGCCGCCAGTGGCACCGACAGCGCCAGGGCCAGCGCCACGCCGGCCAAGGCGTGACGGAGTCGCCACAACGGGTCGTTCTGGTGGGTCATCGTGGGAGGCGCCAACGGCGGTTGCACGGCAGCCAGATCTCACAAAGCACTTCGCAAATCACTTTCAAGTCCTTCATTTTGAAGGACTTTTTGTTGCCGATTTCACTTCCGGGACGAATTGTAAGTCCTTGATTTGATTGATTTTTCGGCGCGTTCGCCATTGACCGGACGGGTTCTGATCCAGTAAAGTGGTGAAAAGTAGATTTTGGTGGGGGTCCGTGCCTTCTTTTGCCTTCCGGGGTGGTCCGGTACTGACGCTGGACGCGAAAGGGCGGTTGACCGTCCCTTCGCGGTACCGCGACGTGCTCGTGTCCACCGTGGGCGGCCAGATGGTGATCTCCAAGAACCACGCCGGCTGTCTGACGCTGTATCCGCGCCCGGTGTGGGATGCCTTCGAAGCCGACCTGGCGCGGCTGCCGATGAAACACGAGGGCTGGCGCCGGCTGTACATCGGCAGCGCCACCGACGTGGAGATCGACAACGCCTCGCGTGTGCTGGTGCCGCCCGAATTGCGGGACTGGGCCGGGCTGGAGCGCGAAGTGGTGTTCATGGGCGTCGGCGACAAGTTCGAATTGTGGGACAAGGCCCGCTACGAAGCTGGTGAAGCCCTCACCATCGCCGGTGGCCTGCCCGAAGAGCTGCAGAACAAGGTTGCGGGATGACCGCCCCCAGCAGCAACACATGGCAGCACACCACCGTCTTGCTCACCGAAGCCGTCGAGGCCCTGGTGACGCATGCGGGGGGCACCTACGTCGACGGCACCTTCGGCCGTGGCGGGCATTCACGTGCCGTGCTCGAGAAACTCTCGCCGGCCGGCCGCCTGGTGGCCTTCGACAAGGACCCGGAAGCCCTGGCTGCTGCGGCCACCATCGCCGACCCGCGTTTTTCCATCGTGCATGCCAGCTTCGGCCAGATGCATGCACAGCTCGCAGCGCTGGGCATCCCGCAGGTGGACGGTGTGCTGCTGGACCTGGGCGTCAGCTCGCCGCAGATCGACAACCCCGCGCGTGGTTTCAGCTTCCGCTTCGATGCGCCGCTGGACATGCGCATGGACACGACCCGTGGCGAAACCGCCGCGGACTTCCTGGCCCGCGCCGATGAGCGCCAACTTGCACAGGTGATCCGCGACTATGGGGAAGAACGGTTTGCTGTACAGATTGCAAAGGCGCTTGTTGCTCGCCGGCAAAGCGGGGATCAGCTTCGAACCACCGGGGAGCTTTCCGCGCTCGTGGCTCGTGCAGTCAAAACCCGCGAGCCGGGCCAGGACCCTGCAACGCGCACATTTCAGGCTCTTCGGATTTTCGTCAACGCCGAGCTTGAGGCGCTCGACGAAGGCCTGAAGGCGGCGCTGCAACTGCTGGCCCCGGGCGGACGACTGGTCGTGATCAGCTTCCATTCGCTGGAAGACCGCATCGTGAAGACCTTCATCGCCGAACACAGCCGCGAGGTCTTCGACCGCCGCGCGCCGATGGCGCCGCCCAAGCCGCTGAAGCTGCGGGCCCTGGGCCGCGTGAAGGCCGGCGAAGGCGAACTGCGCGCCAATCCGCGTGCACGTTCGGCGGTGATGCGGGTGGCCGAGCGCACCGAGGTGCCGGCATGACGAAGCTGAATCTGCTGCTGCTCGCCGCGCTGCTGGGCAGCGCGCTGGTGCTGGTGCGCACCTCATACGAAGGCCGGCGCCTGTTTGCCGCGCTGGACCGCGCGAAGAACGAAGAGAAGCAGCTGGACATCGACTACAAGCGCCTCGACGCCGAACGCCAGGCCCAGGCCACACACCTGCGCGTCGAAAAGGTGGCGCGCGAGAAGCTGCAGATGCGCAGCGCCACGCCGGCCGTCACGCAGTATGTCGGCGACCGGCCCACGGCGGCATCGGAGGTGCAGCGATGAGCGTGCGCAAGCTCAACTACGCCACCAGCCCGCTGCTGGCGAGCAAAACACCGCCCTGGCGTTCGCGCTTCGTCGTGTTCCTCGTCGGCCTGGCCTTCCTGGTGCTGCTGGGCCGCGCCGTGTGGATCCAGATCATCGGCACGGACTTCTACCGCAAGCAGGGCGAAAAGCGCTACGTGCACCAGCTCGACCTGCCGGCCAGCCGTGGCCGCATCGTCGACCGCAACAAGCTCCTGCTGGCCACCAGCGTGCCGGCACCCAGCGTCTGGGCCATCCCGAAAGACTTCCAGGCCGACGCCGCGCAGCGCAAGGCCCTGGCCAAGGCACTGGGCATGACAACGGCCGAGCTTGCGGGCCGCCTGGACGGCAGCGCCAACTTCGCCTGGCTGCGCCGCCAGGTCGATGAACCGGTGTGGCAGCAGGTGAAGGAACTCGGCATCAAGGGCGTGTACCAGGTGCGCGAGTACAAACGCCGCTACCCGGAAGGCGAGGCCGCGGCCCATGTCGTCGGTTTCACCAACGTCGAAGACAAGGGCCAGGAAGGCATCGAGCTGCGCTTCCAGAAAGACCTGCAAGGCCGCGACGGCAGCCGTGCCGTCGTGAAGGACCGCCTGGGCCGTGTCATCGAAGACATCGGCGACCAGGTCGATCCCGTCGATGGCCGCGACATCCAGCTCGCCGTCGATTCCAAGGTGCAGTTTTTCGCCTACCAGCGCATCCGCGATGCGGTGGCCGAGCACAACGCCAAGGCCGGCAGCGTGGTGGTGCTGGACACACTCACCGGCGAAGTGCTGGCGCTGGCGAACTACCCCAGCTACAACCCCGGCGAACGCAGCCATCTCAGCGGCGCGCAGCTGCGCAACCGTGCGCTGACCGACACCTTCGAGCCCGGTTCGACGATGAAACCCTTCATCGCCGCGCTGGCGATGGAGACCGGCCGCGTGACGCCGCAGACCCGCTTCGACACCTCGCCGGGCCGCATCACCATCACCGGCTCGACCATCACCGACTCGCACCCGCACGGCGTGTTGTCGGTGGCCGAAATCATCCAGAAGAGCAGCAACGTCGGCACCGTGAAGATGGCGATGCAGATGCAGCCGCGCGAGATGTGGGAGCTGTACAGCGCCGTCGGCTTCGGCCAGAAGCCGCAGCTGGACTTTCCCGGTGTCGTCACTGGCCGCCTGCGCCCGTTCAAGACCTGGCGGCCGATCGAACAGGCGACGATGAGCTATGGCTATGGCCTGTCGACCAGCCTGTTCCAGCTGGCCCGTGCCTACACGGTGTTTGCGCGCGACGGCGAGGTCATCAGTCCTTCGCTGCTGCGCCAGGAGCAGGCGGTGGGCGGCGCGCGCGTGTTCAAGCCCGAAACGGCACAGGCCATCCGCGAGATGCTGCAGATGGCGGCCGGCCCCGGCGGCACCGGCCCCAAGGCGCAGACCATCGGCTATTCGGTGGGTGGCAAGTCGGGCACGGCGCGCAAGCAGGAAGGCAAGGGCTACGGCAACAAGTACCGCTCCTGGTTCGTCGGCCTGGCGCCGGTGAAGAACCCGCGCATCGTCGTCGCCGTGATGGTCGACGAGCCGGGCAAGGGTGCGTTTTTCGGCGGCGATGTCGCAGCCCCGGTGTTCAGCCAGGTGGTGCAGAACACGCTGCGGCTGATGAACGTGGCGCCGGACATCGACGTCAAGGCGCAGATCGTCGCCAAGCCGGTGCCGGCGGAGCAAGAAAGTTTTTGATGAACCCCCGAGCTAGCGGCTGCGCCGCGTCGCTACCCCCCGAGGGGGCCGTGGTCCTCCTTGGGGCGGCCCAGCGGAGGACCGCATGCCGCTGACACGCTTGAAGTCCCCCGAAGCCGCTGCGCGCTGGCTCACGTCCTGGGTCACCGGCACGCTGCGCACCGACAGCCGCCAGGTGCAGCCCGGCGACGCTTTCATCGCCTGGCCGGGGTATGCCAACGACGGCCGGCGCTTCGTCGCCCAGGCGCTGGCCTCGGGTGCTGCGACCTGCCTGGTCGAAGCCGAAGGCATCGACAGCTTCGGCTTCGACGACGCACGCATCGCCGCGCTGCCGGGGCTGAAGGCGGCCACCGGCGGCATCGCCCATGCCTACTTCGGCGAACCCAGCGCTGCGCTGCAGGTCGTCGCCACCACCGGCACCAACGGCAAGACCAGCACGGCCTGGTGGACGGCGCAGGCGCTGACGCTGCTGGGCCGGCGCTGCGGGGTGATGGGGACCTTGGGCGTTGGTGAGCCTGGCCAGGTGGTGCACACCGGCCTGACCACACCCGACCCGGTCACGCTGCACGCCGCCTTCCGCCGCTTCGCCGACCAGGGGTTCGCCGCCTGCGCGCTGGAAGCCTCGTCGATCGGCATCGTCGAACACCGGCTGGATGCGGCGCGGGTCCAGGTCGCGCTGTTCACGAACTTCACGCGCGACCATCTGGACTACCACGGCGACATGGCTGCCTACTGGGCTGCCAAGCGCGCGTTGTTCGCGTGGCCGGGGCTGCAGGCCGCGGCGATCAACGTCGACGACGCCCAAGGCGCGGCGCTGGCCGCCGAGCTGACGGGCCTGGACCTCTGGACCGTCTCGGCGCTACAGCCGGCACAACAGCCGGCGCGGCTGCGTGCCGACGCTGTGCACTACGTCGATGGCGGCCTGGCTTTCACGCTGCACGAAGGCGGCAACAGCGCCGCCGTGCGCAGCACGCTGATCGGCGACTACAACGTGCACAACCTGCTGGTCGTGCTGGCCGGCCTGCGTGCACTCGGTGTGCCGCTGGTCGATGCCGCGGCCGTGGTGCCGCAGCTGACGCCGGTGCCAGGCCGCATGCAGCGCCTCGGCGCAACCTTGGGCCAAGGTCCTGAGGTTGTGGTGGACTACGCCCACACCCCCGACGCGCTGGACAAGGTGCTGCGTTCGCTGCGCCCGTTGGCCGAAGCCCGCGGCGGCCGGCTCTGGTGCCTGTTCGGCTGTGGCGGCAACCGCGACCAGACCAAGCGCCCGCTGATGGGTGCCATCGCCGAACGCGGTGCGGACCACGTGGTGGCCACCAGCGACAACCCGCGCGACGAAGCGCCGGACTTCATCCTGGCGCAGATCCTCGCCGGTGTGGTCGGCCACGACGACGTCGCTGTCATCGAAGACCGGCGTGCAGCCATCGCACATGCGGTGACGCAGGCGGCGCCGCAGGACGTCATCCTGCTGGCCGGCAAGGGCCACGAGGACTACCAGGAAGTCCGTGGCCAGCGCCTGCCATTCAGCGACGAAGCCGAGGCCCGCGCCGCCTTGCAACGGAGGGCCACCGCATGCTGACGCTGCAGCAAGCCCTGGCCCTGCTGCCCGGCGCCACGCTGGTGGGCCGCGGCGACATCGCCTTCGAACGTGTGCACAGCGACACCCGCACGCTGCGTGCCGGCGACCTGTTCGTCGCGCTGCGCGGCGAACGTTTCGACGGCCACGAGTTCCTGCCGCAGGCACGCGATGCCGGCGCCGTTGCGGCCCTGGCCGAACAAGGCCTGGGCGACGGCGGCCTGCCCGGCCTGCAGGTGGACCACACGCTGCGTGCGCTGCAGACGCTGGCCACGAACTGGCGGCGCCCGTTCACGCTGCCGCTGATCGCCGTCACCGGCAGCAACGGCAAGACCACGGTCACGCAGATGACGGCGTCCATCCTGCGCGCCGCGTTCGGTGACGCCGCGTTTGCGACCCAGGGCAACCTGAACAACCACATCGGCGTGCCGCTGACGTTGCTGCGCCTGCGCGCCACGCACCGCACCGGCGTCATCGAACTGGGCATGAACCACCCGGGCGAGATCGGCGAGCTGGCGGCCATCGCGCGGCCGACGATCGCACTGGTCAACAACGCGCAGCGTGAACACCAGGAATTCATGGCCACGGTCGAGGCCGTGGCGCGCGAAAACGGCAGCGCCATCAGCGCCCTGCCGGCCGACGGCACGGCGGTGTTCCCGGCCGACGATGTGTTCACGCCGCTGTGGCGCAGCCTGGCCGGCAGCCGCCGCGCGCTGAGTTTTGCGCTGGGTGCCGACAGCGGCGCCGACGTCAGCGCCACGGCCACCTGGCAGCGCACGCAGTGGGCGCTGCAACTGCAAACGCCGGCCGGCAGCACGGCGACCACGCTGCGCCTGGCCGGCCTGCACAACGTGAAGA